>JAFSVR010000011.1 GCA_017444895.1 Clostridia bacterium | reverse complement strand
AGTAAGACCCCTTGTAGACAACAAGGTTGATAGGTCGGAGGTGGAAGCGCAGCAATGTGTGCAGCTGACCGATACTAATAGGTCGAGGGCTTGATCACAGAAATTGTGATTAAATTCAAATTTAGTTGTATGTTAAAGCCAAGTGCTTTAAGATAGATTCTCATTTAATATGCAGTTGCCAGTGTGCGAACAAAGTTAAAAATGAAAAACTATTGACAATTCATTTTTAACAATATATAATTTCATTAGATAATTTCAGAGAAATCTGTGATTATACCATTACGGTGATTTTGCCGAGGAGGTTCCACCTGTTCTCATCCCGAACACAGAAGTTAAGCTCCTCAGGGCCGATGGTACTTGTCTGGCGACGGACCGGGAGAGTAGGACATTGCCGTATTCCAAATTAAACCACGAGAAATCGTGGTTTTTTTGTTGATATGATTTATGCTCCCGTGCCAAGCCAGACAAAATTAAACGGGGACCCCAAAGGTTTTTGCAAAGCAAAAAGCGAATGGGGAGAGGAGAAACCGAGCAATAAAAGAGCCAATGGGAAAATAGACATTGGCGAAACTTGAGCGAGAGTTTCGACGAGGCGACGGACCGGGAGAGATAGACAAACCCGTATTCCAAATTAAACCACGAGAAATCGTGGTTTTTTGTTACCATTAAAACAATTCATAAAAAAACTAAGGAAGTTGAAAATAATATTGTTGAGTGTTTGACAATAATTTTGCATTATTGTATATTTTATATAAGTAATATTCTAACTTTTGGCAACATTTGGGGGAAATATGGCAAGCAATAGTGTTTCAGTTATTGATATTGGCTCATCTATGATTACTGTTCTGATGGGTGAGCGTGGCATAAATAACACCTTTAAGATTAAGGGGCGTGGCTATGCGGAATATGCTGGCTTTGAAAATGGTGAATTTATTGAACCGGAAAGCCTGAAAATGGCCTTTGCGATGGCTATTGCAAACTGTGAAATGAGCGCTGGGGAGAAAATTAACGAGGTTTATGTTGGCGTTCCCGGAGAGTTTACAACGGTTGTCAGCAAAGAATGTTCAGTTAACTTTGGAAAGAGAAAACGCATAACAGATGTGGAGATTAATCAACTATATTCGGCTGGGAATAGTTTCAAAAAGCATCCAACACATACGGTTATTAACAACAGCCCAATATACTTCACAACCGAAGATGGAAGGCGGGTTATTGACCCACGAGGGCAATATGGCTCAATGCTTGGCGGAATGATCAGTTATGAGCTTGCAGAAAACAATTTTCTCGATTATGTTGATGGGATATTGAGCGGGCTAGGCATAAAAACAAGCACATATATAAGTTCATGCCTTGCTGAGTGCTTGCACTTGTTTGATCCTCAACTTAGAGATAAATATGTTTTGCTAGTTGATTGTGGATATATAACAACAAACGTTATGCTTGCTAGAGGTGATGGGCTTTTATATCTTTCCAACTTCTCAATGGGTGGGGCTTATATAACGGCTGACCTTGCTGAGTGTTTAAAAATTAATTTCAGGGAAGCTGAGGCTCTTAAACACAAAACAGTTATAACGTGGAAGGCAACTCCGCAAGACACATACGAAGTGCAATCAAAGGAATTTGTTGTTCCATATAGCGCACAAGACACAAACCAAATCGTTTGTGATAGGCTTGATATGATAATCAAATATATTAACAAGGCTCTTGAAAACTGCATATACGATTTTCCAGAGTATATTCCTTTATATTTAACGGGCGGTGGCGTTTGCTATCTTAAAGGAATCAAGGATTATTTTTCTAAGCGCATTGGAAGAAAAGTTGAGATTATTAGTCCAAACCTTCCAAACATTTCCCGTCCTGATTCTTCAAGTGAAATTGGGCTTTTAGACGTTGCAATTGATGTTAATGAGGGATATCTTAATATAATAAGTCAATATTAAAAATGGAGATAAAAAGTTATGAATTTTTCTAACATTTCACCAGTATGTCAAATCTTGGTTGTTGGGGTTGGTGGAGGCGGAAACAACGCCATTAACCGCATGATCGCGTCGGGCGTTAGGTCGGCGAAGTTTTTGGCGGTTAACACAGATAAACAAGCCCTTATGATTTCATCTGCTGAAGATCAAATCCAAATTGGAGAAAAACTAACCCGAGGGCGTGGTGCTGGGGCAGATGCGGAAGTTGGAAGAAAGGCTGCTGAAGAAAGTCGTGCAGAAATTGCAGAGAAGCTTAAGGGAACAGACTTGGTTTTTGTTACTGCTGGAATGGGTGGCGGAACTGGAACAGGGGCTGCTCCTGTTATTGCAAGCATTGCAAAAGAAATGGGAATCTTGACCATTGCCGTTGTAACGAAGCCTTTTGAATTTGAGGGCAGAACAAGAATGCTTAACGCCGAAATGGGCATAAGGAACTTGTCTAAGTGTGTTGATACGTTGGTTGTTATTCCAAACGATAGGCTTTTGCAAGTTGTTCCAAAAGGAACAAGCTTTGTTGATGCATTCAAATATGCAGATGATGTTTTAAGACAAGGGATTCAGGGCATTGCGGACCTTATTGCAACGCCATCTCTTATTAACCTTGACTTTGCTGATGTCAGAACAGTTATGAAGAATCGTGGCCTTGCCCATATGGGAATTGGTGAGAGCAAGGGCGAGGGCAGAAATGTTGATGCCGTAAGGCAGGCTGTTGCTAGCCCATTATTAGAAACAACAATTGAGGGTGCAAAGGCTGTTATAATTAACGTTTGCGGTGGCTTTGATATGAGCCTTGATGAAGTTAATGAGGCGGTTAGACTTGTTAAGGAAGTTGTTGATCCATCAGCCAACACAATATTTGGTGCAACCATTGATGAAGAATATAAAGATCGCATTAAAATCACGGTTATTGCGACGGGCTTTGAGAACAGCAATTTTGAGAAACTGAATCAGCAAGATGAGGTTAAGGCTTTCAGCAATAAATCTTATGCTGAGCCAATGATTAAGCCAATCAGCGATAGCATGTTTGACAAAGAGAAATTTGCCGAATTTTTGAACGGAAACACCAATCTTAAAGAGCGCTTTGGCGAAACCACAAGCAACAATGAAGATGGAATAAAAATGTTTGGTGATGAAGAAGAGCAAACGCAAGAGGAAGAGCCGGAAGAACAACCTGCTCCAAAAACAGAGGAGTTTGCAAGCAACCGCATCACTGTTGATGAGGATGATATCCCTCCATTTATGCGTAGAAAATTTAGAAAATAGATTGGGATATAATAAGACAATTTTGGAGAAGAAAGGCGATATATTCGCCTTTTTCTTTTTTGAGATGAAGTTTATTTGTTTATAAACTTGGGCTATGGAAATTTATGTTGAATATGTTTTACTGGATAATATAGTCATCAATTTTCTTATCTTAGAGATCACTGGCAAAATTTTGCATCAACAAAGCCGTTTTATTTTCAAGGCGATTTCAAGCCTTTTAGGGGCAATTGTTGCTGTCACGCTTCCGTTTTTTAGCCTTGTATTTGGATATCAATTGCTTATTAAATTGTTGCTTGGCATTTTTATGGTGTTGATTGCATATAAAATGAAAACCATAAAAAAGTTTTTAGCAACATTTCTAACTTTTCTTTCAATGACTTTTTTGATGGGCGGGGCCAGCGTTTGCATTTTGCTTGCAATGGGTGGAAAAATTTATCAAAGCACAAGCGGGTTTGGTTATGATGCTATTTTGCCGCTTGGTGCAGTGCTTGCGGTTGTTGCGGTTTATGTTCGGCTAATAAGTGCAATTGCTGGATATATATATCGCCGGCGAGATTGTTTGCAGTTTATGGCAAAAGTTAAAGTTGAGTTTAGGGGGAAAACTTGTGAATTTGAAGGGTTTATAGACAGTGGAAATCGCTTATTTGACACCCAAACGGGGTTGCCTGTTATGATTGTTTCATATAAAGCCCTAAAACCGGTTTTGGTCAGGGAATTTCTGGTTGCGCTTATGAAGGTTAACACAAACCCTAATAAGAAGCTTAAAACAGCGCATTATATTCAGTTTACAACTCTTGCAGGTGAAGCAAGACCCATGCTTGTTTTTGAGCCCGATTTGGTTGAGTATGAATACAACGGTAAAAAGGTTATAAGCAAGGTTATGATAGGGGTGTCTTATAGTGAGTTTGCAGATGCCAAACACTATGATGCACTCTTGCATCCAAGTATGATTGTTTAGGAGGCTTTATGTTCAAATTGCTTAAAAAACTTTGGCTCATTATTAAGACGGAACTGGTTAAGAAAAATGTTGTTCACTATATTTCACTTGGAGCAAATATTTTGCCAGATAAACTTTCTGCAAGTGAAGAGCAAGAGCTTGCTAAAGAAACCAGCCTTGGAAATAATGATGCACAAAAAAAACTGATAGAGCATAATTTAAGACTTGTTGTTTATACGGCGCAAAAATTTGATAACACGGGCGTTGATATGGAAGACCTTATCAGTATAGGAACAATTGGGCTTATTAAGGCGGTTAAATCTTTCAATGGCGAAAAACAGATAAAAATGGCAACCTATGCCAGTCGTTGCATTGAAAATGAGATTTTAATGTTCCTTAGAAAATCTGTTAGACAAAAACGAGAGGTTAGTCTTGAAGATCCACTTAATACTGATAGTGAGGGCAATGAGCTTACTTTGAGTGATTGCCTTGGAACGCCTGCTGATGAAGTCAGCAAAGATTATGATGACAGCGTTGAAAAGCAAGTTCTTGAGAGCGCGCTTTCAAAACTCAGCGAGCGGGAACTTTTGATTATTAATTTGCGCTATGGGCTTTTAGGGCAAGACGAACTTACCCAAAAAGAGGTGGAGGATAAACTAAACATAAGCCAAAGTTATATTTCGCGCCTTTAAAAGAAAATTATTACAAATTTGAAACGAGAGCTTATAAAATACACAACTTAATTGTTTTTTAATTTGTTGCAAAGGCCACTATAAAGTGTTATACTTTTCGTAGGTAAAAGATTATGAAAAAACAAAAGCATAAGCAACAAGAAGAACAAAAAGTAGAGAGTATTAGTGTTGAAGAAACCGAAGTAAGCGCGGAAAAAGTGCAAAAAACAGAAAATCCGGCCGAAATGACGCCGGATGGGGCAAAAACCGAGGAAATTATCACAACATATCGCAAAAACCTTTGGAGTGTGTTTTTTAAGCGATTTTTTGATATTGTTTTATCATTGCTTGGCCTGATCATTCTTTCGCCTTTGTTTATCGTTGTTTCACTCATTGTGTTTTTTAAGTTAGACCGAAAAGTTTTTTTCAGCACATATAGGTCTTACCGTATTGGAAGAAATAATAAAGTTTTCAAACTTTTGAAGTTCAGCACGATGAAAAATAATCTTTTTGATGAAAATGGAAATCTTCTTCCAGACAAAGATCGTGTTTCAAAATTTGGGAATTTCTTAAGGAAAACAAGCATTGACGAGTTGCCACAACTAATCAATATCTTAAAGGGGGATATGAGTTTAATTGGACCCCGCCCAAGAATAATTGAAGAGTGTGTTTTTCTTGACGAAGATAGTTTGAGAGTTAGGGGGCTTGTTAGGCCTGGAATTACTGGTTTAGCACAGATTAACGGACGAAATAATATTATCTTCACTAAAGTTGTTGAATATGACAAACAATATATAAAAACTATTGGCTTTTGGACAGACCTTAAAATTTTTTTCAAAACAATAGGAAAAGTGCTTAAAAAATCAGATATTAACAAAGACGGAACAGTCAGCAATGAATTTTTTGGAGATATGCTATTAAGAACAGGCGAAATATCTCAAGAAGAATATGATAAAAAGCAAATTGAGGCGAGGGAGATTATAAACAAGGCACAATCAAAACAGCCTAAACAAGCATAGAAAAAAGAAACCACGAGCAAACGCTCGTGGCTTTTATTTTGCGAATTCTCTGATCTGTTTTATTGCAGTTTTTTCAAGCCTAGAAACCTGTGCTTGGCTGATGCCGATTTGGTCTGAAATTTCCATTTGTGTTTTGCCAAGATAATACCTAAGATAGAGTATTTCTCGCTCACGGCTATCAACTTCTTTAATGGCATCTTTAAGCATTTGTTCTTCAATCCATTTATCTTCGCTGGTTTTGTCTTTAATCTGGTCAAGGATCATTGCGCCTTCATCGTCATCATGGTAAACAGAATCATATATGCTGACGGGTTCTGTTATGGCCTCTAAGGCACAGGCAACATCTTTGATTGGAATGCCAATATCTGCGCTGATGGCTTCAATAGTTGGCTCGGTTGGCAGAAGCCTTTCTAGGCGCTCTTTTGATTGCAATGCAAGGTAGGCAATATCTCTTAAACTGCGTGTTATTTTAACACTACTGCTATCGCGCATGTATCGCCGAATTTCGCCTATTATCATTGGAACTGCATAAGTTGAGAATTTAACACCAAGTTTGATGTCAAAATTATCAATTGCTTTAATCAACCCAACCATACCAACTTGAAAGACATCGTCAACATTGTTTTTTGCAATTGCGAAGCGCTGAACAATAGAGAGGACCAATCGCATATTAAGCGTTATGAACTGGTTTCTTGCGTCTTGGTCGCCAGATTTAAGTTTCAGCATAAGTTCTTCAAGTTCTTTTGCTGTTGCTTTGGGAAGTGTGGATGTGTTAACTCCACAAATCACAACAATATTTGCCATTTTCCCTCCTTTATGGTTTATGTTTTCCAAAGGCTAATGTTTTTATGCTGTCAGTTCTAAAAACGTCATAATATCATAAAATAGAAACAAAAGGGATTGATATGGACATAACCTTTAATGAGATTAGGGCACGTGAAATTGTCAGCCTTGATAATGGCAAACGACTGGGCAGGGCGCAAGATATTGTTTTTGATAAAGATAGCAGTATGGTTCTGGGGATTGTTGTTCCTGGGGTTTCTCGTTTTTTAAGAAAGTCAGAAGATATTTATATTCCAATTGAAAACATCAAAAAAATCGGAGATGATGTTATTTTAGTTACGATTGTAAATTCAAGTATTAACCAAAATGAACAGGAAAAAAGCAGAGGCATAAATGCCGAAAAAACTAGTTATATTCGCTATAAAAAAGCAAAAATTAAAATAAAATAGTTGCCCATCACAAAATATTGTGTTAAACTATACATAACAAGACAACCTATTGTGAAAAAACGAGGTGTGTTATGAAGTGTATATATTGTGGTGCTGAGGACAGCAAAGTTATAGATAGCCGAGATTCAAAGGAAAACAACTCAATTAAGCGCAGAAGAGAGTGTTTGGTTTGCGGAAAAAGATTTAACACATATGAAAGAGTTGAGGTTGTTCCAATGTTGGTTGTTAAAAGCAATGGAGACCGCCAAACTTTCAATAGCGAGAAAGTTAAAGTTGGGATTATGCGTGCTTGTGAAAAGCGCCCAGTTTCCATGCAAGAAATAGATAAACTTGTCAGTGAAGTTGAGCGCAAAGTGTATAACACAATGCAAGAAGAGATTTCATCAAAAAAGATTGGTGAGTTTGTTATGGAGGGGCTTAAAGACCTTGACGAAGTAAGTTATGTCCGTTTTGCATCGGTTTATAAGCAATTTAAGGATATTTCAACATTTTTTGATTTCCTTAATGATTGTGATAAATCTAAAAACAAAAAGCGCAGAGCCACAAAAACAAAATAGAATTAATTTATAAAAGCCACCAAGGTCAAACTATTTTGAAACTTGCAAATTATTGAAATTTATCTATGTTGGAATTGACTTTAGATTATTACAATGATAAAATAGACGCTAGGAGAGTTGTTTATGAAAATTTCAGCACAAGGCAGATATTCAGTAAGGATTTTGATAGATTTGGCAACTCACCAAAATGATTATGTAAGCATTTCAGAATTATCAAAACGTCAAGGCGTTAGTATTAAGTATCTTGAAAAGATTATGCGCACACTTGTTAAAGGCAAAATTGTGGAAAGTTTGATGGGGCCAAATGGAGGCTACAAACTCAGCAAACCAGCAAACAAATGCACTATTGCAGAAATTTTAACATTAACAGGGGATACGCCAAATCTTGCACCATGTCAAAATAGTGATAAAACATGTCCAAACGCAAAAAAATGCTCTACCATTGGCTATTGGGACACTTTGCAAAAATTGATTTTTGAAAATCTTAACAAAATCACTTTGCAAGATTTAATCGATAAAACTTATTAAAGGTGTTGACAACAGCATCTTTTTTTATTATAATAATGTCATACTATTTTGGTATGACATATTTTAGGAGTGTATATGATTTATTTAGATAACGCAGGAACAACAAAGGTTTCTGAAAATGTTAAAAATGCAATGATTCCTTATTTTGATGAAATATATGGCAATGCGAGTTCACTTCACGAAATGGGGCAAATTGCAAAAGAACACTTGGAGCGTGCACGTGAAAAAGTTGCTAATCTTATTGGTGCAGAGCCACGAGAAATTTATTTTACTTCTGGAGGTTCAGAAAGCGATAACTGGGCGATTGATAGTGCATGCAAAATAGGCGAAATGCGTGGCAAAAAACACATAATTACGTCTGCTTTTGAGCATCATGCAATTTTACATACACTAAAGGAAAAAGAAAAACAAGGTTTTAAGGTAACGTATTTACCCGTTTATGAAAATGGGATTGTCAAGGTTGAAGACTTAAAAAATGCACTGGCAGATGACACTTGTTTGGTTACAATTATGTATGCCAACAATGAAATTGGCACAATTCAACCAATAAAAGAAATCGGAGCAATATGCAGAGAAAAAGGAGTGCCTTTTCACACTGACGCAGTGCAAGCAGTTGGTCATTTGCCTATAAATGTAAAAGAACAAAATATTGATATGCTTTCAATTTCCGGACACAAATTTCACGGACCAAAAGGTGTTGGAGTGCTTTTCTGCAAGAAAAATATTCCACTTTTTAATTTGATAAATGGTGGCGCACAAGAGAGAAATAGGAGAGCAGGAACGGAAAATCTTGCCGGAATTGTTGGGCTTTCTGTTGCGCTTGAAGATGCAGTAAATGAAATGAATGAAGTCTCAAAAAAAGAAATCAAGCTCCGTGATAAGTTATTTGAAGAACTTTCAAAGATTCCACATTCAAAAATCAATGGCGATAAAAAAAATCGTCTTCCAAATAACTTCAACATGAGCTTTGAAGGCATTGAAGGCGAAAGTCTATTGTTGCTTTTGAATGATAAAGGCATCTGTGCTTCATCTGGTTCGGCTTGCACAAGTGGTTCACTTGACCCAAGCCATGTTTTGCTTGCAATCGGACTTCCACATGAGATTGCACACGGGAGTCTGCGCCTTACACTTTCAAAATACACAACCGAAGAAGAAATAAATGAAACGATAAGGGCTGTGGCAGAGGTTGTTGAATATTTACGAAAAATGAGCCCTGTTTGGGACAAATTAGAAAAAGGAGAAATTAAACATGTTATATAGTGAAAAAGTTATGGACCATTTCAGAAATCCAAGAAATGTTGGAGAAATGCCAGATGCTGATGGTATTGGTGAAGTTGGAAATGCAAAATGTGGTGACATAATGAGAATGTATATAAAAGTAATCGATGGAATAATCACTGATGTTAAATTTATGACTTTTGGTTGTGGAAGTGCTATTGCAACGAGTTCAATTGCAACTGAAATGATTAAGGGTAAATCCATTGATGAGGCCCTTGAACTTTCAAATCAGGCAGTTGTGGAAGCCCTTGGTGGACTTCCTGCACACAAAATTCATTGCTCTGTGCTTGCAGAAGAAGCAGTTAAGGCGGCAGTTAAAGATTATTATGACAAACATGGAATTGCATATGACCAAGAAAAGTATTGTGCCGGAAATTGTCCTTGCATTCATGAACACGATATTCACGATTAAGTCATAAAAAATTTAAATTTTATGTAAATGGCAGTTAAACGTGTGCTTGTCTTGTCTTGGTACAAGTCGTTGTCGCTTCGCTCCAACGAAGACAAGCACAACAATACACTAAGTTAGAAGAAAGAGTGTGTGCTGGCAGTGCAAACGCACGACACTCTTTCTCTTTTTTCCTCTTTTGTTTTTAGTGTAAACGGATATTTTTTGTTGTCAAGGTTAAAATGTATGTCTAATAATATTAATTGTTAAGATTATAGCGACAACCTATGACAACGGCATAATATCCGTTTTGTTGGCTGGTTAAGAGAGAATAAAATAACACTCTAACTTTTTCAAGTTAAAGTGTTAATTATTTGGCTAGTTTCAAAAGTCAGTGACTATGATGGTGGTTTTTTTGCATAATAAAAAACAAAGAATAATAAATATTGAATGTATGGTTTTAAGTGATTGCAAAAAGGGCTTTGAAGGGGAGATTGTTGCAATTAATGTTCAGGATAAAAATATCGATATCCGGCTGTTAAATTTGGGAGTTGAACCGCATGGCAAGTTCACAGTTCTTTTTGAGGCCTTTGGGCATAAAACTTTGCTAATTGCAATCAGTGGTGGAAAGGTTGCGATCAGTGATAATATTTGCAAAAAAATTGAGGTTAAACCAACATGCAAAAAATAATATTGGTTGGCAATCCAAACACGGGGAAAACGACACTTTTTAACACTCTAACTGGGCAAAGTGAAAGGGTTGGAAACTGGCATGGTGTTACGGTTGATATAAAAGAACACAGCCTGAGAAACAGCAACGAAATTATAATTGTTGACTTGCCGGGTTTGTATTCGCTTGATGGCTATTCGCCGGAAGAAAAAATAAGCGCTAAATATATTGATGAGCACAAAAACAATTTAATTGTTAATGTTTGTGATGCGTGCAACCTGAAAAGGAATTTCAAATTAACGCAACAACTTTTGGATAGAGGTGCCAATGTTGTGCTTGCCATTAACAACACAGGAAAAACGCAAAATCTTGAAAAAGTTGTTGAAAAACTGAAAAAACAGTTTTCTGTTGAAGTGTTTATTATAGATGCAAGAAAATGCAAAAATTGCAAAGATTTAATTAATTATATACACAAAGCAAAGCAAAACAATACAAAATTGCAGATTTTGAACAAAGACAATAGTAATTCAATGCATTCATTATCAGATGTGTTAAATGAGTGTTCATATAAAACTGATGGCGAAAAAAAACAAATAATTGATAAGCTTTTGCTTTCAAAGTGGCTATCAATCCCAATATTCATTTTTGCGTTTATGGCAGTGTTTTTTATAACATTTGGAAGCGTGGGGAGTTATTTGTCTGAACTGATAGGTAATGCATACGCTAATGTTGTTGATTGCTTGTTTCCGGCAATACAAAATAATACCAGTAATTGGTTTGTTAGCTTTTTGAAAAACGGAGTTTTTGCCGGAGTTGGGGCAGTAATTGCTTTTCTGCCACAAATTACGCTTATATTTATGTTTATGAACATACTTGATGATTCTGGATATCTTTCTAGGGTTGCGTTTATGTTTGATGGCGTTCTATCAAAAATTGGCTTGTCTGGGAAGGGCGTTCTAAGTTTGCTGACGGGGTTTGGTTGCACAACATCGGCAATTTTAGTGACAAGAAACATTGAGAATGAATGTGTAAGAAAAAATACCGCCATGGTTTTGCCTGACTTTTCTTGTAGCGCAAAATTGCCAATTTTTATGCTTTTTTGTTCGGTTTTCTTCAAAATGTTGGGCTTTTTTGCAGTTTTTTGCATTTATGCTATTGGTGTATTAATTGGCCTTTTTGTGGCAATTATATTAGCAAAATTCGGGAAAGACAAGGTTTGTCAACAATTTATAATGGAAATGCCAAAAATGCATTTTCCAAATGTACATAATGTGTTTAAGCGAACACTTTATCATGCGAAGGATTTTTTGGTTCGTGTTGGATCAATGATTTTTGTTATGAATATAGTTGTTTGGCTTCTGTCACATTTTAGTTTTACATTAAGATTTTTACCTAGTGATATAAACGCTTCTATTATTGGAGTTTTAAGCAATGTTGTTCTTCCAGCATTTAAGCCTTTGGGGTTTGCCAAACCTGCTATAATTATGGCGCTTATGGCAGGACTTGTTGCAAAAGAAATGGTTATAACTTCGTTGATGCTTGCGGGTGGGGCTTCAACGCTTTCTGAGTTGTCTGGTTTGCTTATAAGTTCTGATAGTGTTGTTGGGCTATCTAAGGCTGGAGCTTGTGCGTTTATTGTTTTTGTTTTGCTTTATCCAGCTTGCATAAGTGCGTTTGCAATGATGAGTAAAGAGTTCGGCAGAAAATTTGCTATTAGCAGTGCGGTTTTTCAGTTGTCTATTGCTTACATTTTTGCGGTAGTTGCTTTTAGCTTTATATCTGGGCATATATTGTTTGCAATTATGTTTACCTTGCTATTGGTTGCTATTATGCTTGGTTTTATGATAAAATTAAGAAAACCAATGTGCAAGGAGAAGTGCTATGCCTGCGAAGGAAAATGTTTATAAAACAATAGCAAGAAGAAATGAAAACATCAGTCAAGTGTTACTTGGTGCATTCCCAGTTCTTAATAGTGGCATAATTAAACGCGCGCTTGCAAATAAGGATGTAAAGATAAACGGTAAGCGCACCAAGGAAGATGTTGCAGTAAATGTTGGGGATAGTGTTGAGGCATTTGTTGTTCTACCAAAAGTGGTGCTCAGAATTGTTTATGAAGATGAAAACATAATAGTTATTGACAAGCCTGCGGGGATAGAAGTTGTTGGCCCGCAGTCGTGCGAAGAAATTCTTAACAATGAATATAACAAGGTATATCCAATTCACAGAATTGATCGCAACACATTAGGTCTTGTTGTTTTTGCAAGAACTGAGGATGCTTATAGAGAACTTAAAGCAATAATGCAAGATAATGGTATGGTTAAACATTATTATGCGTGGGTTTATGGCAGGTTTAATCAAAATGGAAAGAAAAAAGCATATCTTTTCAAAGATTCAAAAAAATCTCTTAGTCTCATTGCCAATACATATAAGAAAGGATATGTCCCAATAGAAACTGAATTTAAGGTCATTAAGACGCTTGATGATAAAACTTTGGTTGAGGCTATAATTCACAACGGCAAAACACATCAAATTAGAGCACACCTTTCATATTTAGGATTTCCTATAATTGGTGATGGGAAGTATTCATCAAACGAGATAAATAAGAGATTTAATGAAAAAACGCAACTGCTATTTGCATATAAACTGAAATTTATTATTAACCCAGAAAGTAAACTAGGTTATCTAAACAATAAAAATATCACAATAAAAAACGCAAAATTTAACTAAAAAAACTGCAATCTATATGATTTTTAATCGCAAAATTTGAATTTTTGCGATTTTTTACATAAAATTTTTAATCAAGCAGATGATAATTGTGAGGTAAAATTAAATGAGTGTAACATTATCTATATTGCTTACAATTATTGTTCTATTAATGCTGGGGCTTGGGCAGCGTATTCTTGATCAACTTAGGTTAAATGACACACAGGCTATTGTTTTGTTGTTGTTAATTGCGATAGGAATAATTATTCCCCCTATAACGATAGGGCTTGTTAGCGTCAGTATTGGTGGTTTTTTAATACCATTTGGAATTTGTTTGTATTTGTTGATTAAGGTTGGCTTCTCAAGGGATCTAATACGGTCAATTATTGGCACAATAATTACTGCCGGAATTATTTATGGTTTGGAGTGGATTATGCCTGCAGATCCTGAGGAGTTGCTACTTGATCCAGTGATTGTTTATGGGGTTGTTGCAGGCATTGTTGCATATATTCTTGGAAGAAGCAGAAGAAATGCCTATATTTGCGCAGTTTTAGGTGTGTCATTATCCCAAATTGTGCAATTTATTGTCAATATGTCAACTGGAATCAATTCAACGTTGGGGCTTGGTGTTGGTGGAGCATTTTCAACATTAATTGTTGCGATAATCATTTCTGTGTCTTTAGCTGAGTTTTTGGGTAGGGCATTTGAGAGTGCTTCTCTTCATAAGGAGTATAAACGATTTAATTTTGAAACTGGTCAATATGATAGCGAAGTTAATGGCAGGGCAAATTCCTTTCGTGGCGACAAAGAAAACGCCGATATAAATTATTTGCGTGAATTAAATTCTGCAAAAACATTAAATAAATAGTTAAAATCATCCGTATTTGTTTTGGTATGAATAACAAAATGCGAAAAACGAGGTTGTTGATATGAAGAGTAAATTATTTGTGATAATAAATGTGGCAATGCTTTGCGTATGTGGTTTTGGCTTTGTATTTGACTCGGCTGGTGCTAAAACAGCTTATGCGCAAACCGCTGAGCGAAACTATTTTGTTGTGTTTGATGTTGACAATAGAAGCAAGGAAGTTTTT
>JAFSVR010000002.1 GCA_017444895.1 Clostridia bacterium | reverse complement strand
GCATGGCTTAAAAACGGTGCTGAGCCAACAGACACAGCAAAGGCTCTTCTTGTTAAGGCAAACGTTAAAATGCCTGTAAAAAAGGTTAAAGCAAAGAAAGCAGAAGCAAAAAAAGCTGAGGAAAAAGCCCCAGCAAAAGCTGAAGAAGCAAAGACTCCAGCCAAGAAAACAACCGCAAAAAAACCAGCAACTGCAAAGAAAACAACAACCAAGAAAACAACTAAGGCAGAATAAGGAGAAAACTGATGAAAGAACTTCTTGAATTCATCGTTGGAAGTTTGGTTGATAATAAAGAGGCAATTAAGATTGATGTTAAAGAAAATGACAGATTTATTGATTGCCTTGTTCTTGTTGACGAAACTGATCTTGGCAAAGTTGTTGGAAGAAACGGCAAAATTGCAACCGCAATAAGAACGGTGGCTCGTGCATCAGCGCGAAAGAGCGATAAACGCGTTAACATTAAGATTGACAAAAACTAAGCGAGTAGGGGCTTTTGCCCCCTTTTTGTTTAAGGATAAAATGATGGAAAATTTGATTGAAGTGGCACTCATACTTAAGCCTCATGGCATCAAAGGGCAAGTTAAGGCAAAAAACCTTGCCTTCTCTCAGTATGATTTTTTGCCGGGGAAAAAACTATTAGTTGATAGTTCATGGCTTGAAATTGAAGAAGTTTCTGGCGTTAAAGATGATCTTGTTATCAAGTTCAAAGATGTTAATTTGGATTTGGCGCAGAAGTTAAAAAACAAATCTTTATTCGCAAAGAGGGAAGAACTCAAACCAACTGAGGATTTTTATTGCGCGGATTTAATTGGAAAAACAGCGGTTAATTTATCTGGCCAAACACTGGGGAAAATTGACGACATTCAAAACTTTGGCTCAGCAGACGTTGTTTATGTTAAAGGAGAAAAACCTTTCACATTTGCTAATATTGGTGGTATTATTCAAGAAATCAAAGGTGATCTAGTTGTTTTGAATGACAAGAAACTCAGCGAGGTGATTTGCTATGAGGATTGATATTTTAACCCTTTTCCCAGAAATGTTTGCGCCTCTGCAAACAAGCCTGCTTGGCAAAGCACAAGATAAAAACGCCCTTGAAATCAACCTTATTAATATAAGGGATTTTTCTAAGGATAAGCATAAAAAATGTGATGATTATACATTTGGCGGTGGCAATGGCATGCTCATGACTCCTCAACCAATTTATGATGCAATCACTTCAATTAAAGGCTATAAAAGGGCATATAAGATTTATATGAGCCCAAAGGGCATAACCTATAATCAAGAAAAAGCAAAAACTCTTTCACAAAAGAAACATATTATCATTTTGTGTGGGCATTATGAGGGTATTGACGAACGCATCATTGACCTTCTAATTGATGAAGAAATATCCATAGGCGACTATGTTTTAACCGGTGGTGAGATCCCAGCAATGGCAGTTGTTGATAGCCTTTCAAGATATATAGATGGCGTATTAGGCGACATCAACTCAACCGAAGATGAATCGTTTTCAAATGGTCTTCTTGAATATCCACAATACACTCGTCCACAAGAGTTTATGGGGCTTAAAGTTCCCGATGTTCTTGTTTCTGGAGATCACCAAAAAGTTGATCAGTGGCGCAAAGAACAATCCATTAAAATCACAAAAAAGCGTCGCCCAGAGTTGATTGGGGAGGGAAAATAATATGGCAATACAATGGTTTCCGGGGCATATGGCAAAAACGCTTAAAGACATTGAGGCAAATTTGAAATTATGCTCAATCATTATTTACGTTTTAGATGCAAGAGCGCCACTTTCAACACTTAACCCAAAGATAGACAAAATTGTCAAAGACAGACAAATAATATATGTGATCAACAAAACCGATTTAGCATGCGAAGCAAAAACAACAAAATTTGCCCAAAATTTGCGCAAAGATGGCAAAACTGTGGTTGTAGCAAGTATGAAATCAAGCGAAACAAAACTGGCGATTTTAGCCCAAATTAAAGCGTTATATCAAGAAAAGGCAAAACGGCTTGAGGGAAGGGGAATAACAAAGGTTCTCAGAGCAATGGTTATAGGCGTTCCGAACACCGGCAAATCAACACTGATTAATACCCTTGCAAAAACAAAAAAAGCACAAACTGGCGACAAGGCAGGCGTAACAAGACAAACGTCTTGGGTTAAAGTCGACGACATGATTGAACTGCTTGACACCCCAGGAACTCTTTGGCCAGCATTTGAGAACAACGATATCGCTGTTAAACTTGCAATGATTGGATCAATAAAAGATGATGTTCTTGATATGGCAGAAATGGGGCTTGAGTGCGTAAAGATGATTAGGCAAATCGCCCCACAAAACATTATTGATAGATACAATTTGGATTATACTGCTGAAACAATAAAAGAGGCAGAGCCTATTGAAATTCTTGATCAAATCTGCTTAAAGCGTGGGTTTGTTTTGAAGAAAAATGAAATAGATTATGAACGCGCAGGTAAAGCAATTTTGGGTGATTTCAGATCGGCAAAACTTGGCAAAATAACTTTGGATTAAAACAAATGAAGATTGAAACTGATTTATTACATTTTGAAAGAGAACAACAAGCCCTAGGGAATCACTTGATTGCTGGGGTTGATGAAGTTGGGCGTGGGCCTCTTGCTGGACCCGTTTGTTGTGCATGTTGCATTATGAGCCTTAAAGATGAGAATATCATTTCTGGCGTATGGGACAGCAAAAAGCTTTCACCTAAAAAAAGAGATGAACTTTTTGATTTAATTAAAGAGAAAGCCATTGCATATTCAATTTGCTATGAAGACCAAAACGTGATTGACAAAATCAACATTTTGGAAGCAACAAAAAAATGCATGACAAACGCAATAAACTCCCTTAAAACCAGACCAGACGTTGTTTTGGTTGATGCCGTTAAGAATCTTGCAACAGATATTAAGCAAGTTGCAATCATCAAAGGTGATGCGCTGTCATATACCATTGGTTGTGCAAGCATACTTGCCAAAGTCAGTCGTGATAGGCTGATGGACGAATATGCAAAGCAATATCCTGAGTATGGCTTTGAAAAGCATAAGGGATATGGAACAAAGGTTCATATTGAAGCGCTGAAAAAATATGGAGCATGCCCTCTGCATAGAAAATCTTTCATTGGGCATTTTGTGAAAACTGATGAATGACGTTAAAACATGGATTAGTGGGGAAGTTAGTGCAAAAGAATACCTTGAGAAATGTGGATATGAAATCTTAGAAATCAATTATAAAAACTCACTCGGAGAAATAGACATAATCGCTTTCGATTCAAAAAAGCGTCAACAGAAAGCACTTTCTAATCGCTTGAGTAATGACAAAATTTCCAAAGAAGAGTTTGAAAGATATTCAAAACAATTGCAAGACACAATTGTTTTTGTTGAGGTTAAAGCACGAAGTAGCCTCCAGTTTGGCAGTCCCTTTGAGGCAGTCAATAAAACCAAACAAAGAAAAATCTGCCAGGCGGCTATAATTTATCTCAAAACCCACAGAAAGATGGAGCAGAGTATTCGCTTTGACTGTATTGCAGTTTTAGGTAATGAAATATCACATATAAAGAACGCATTTAGCAGTCAGTATTAATTATTGAATATTCTTTCATAAATTTTTGAAAAACACTTGCAAAAGTGCTTTTTTTATGCTAAACTACGGCTTGTGAAAAGAGTGGTCCTCTGCTGAGCTAGCACGAACACTTCTCATACTAATAAAGGAGGCACAAACAATGAGCAACATTATTGATGCACTTGAAAAAGAAGGTATGCGCACTGATATCCCTGAATTTGAAGTTGGCGATACTGTTAAAGTTTATGCTAAAATCATTGAAGGCAACAAGGAAAGAGTTCAAGGTTTTGAAGGTGTGGTTATAGCTCGTAAAAATGGTGGAATCAGCGAAACATTCACCGTTCGCCGTGTTTCATACGGAGTTGGTGTTGAAAAAACATATCCACTTCATTCACCAAAGATCACAAAGATTGAAGTTCTTAAGAAAGGTGAAGTTAGAAGAGCAAAACTATATTATCTTCGTGAACGCAGTGGTAAGTCTGCAAAAATCAAGGAGAAAGTTTAATATAAAAAAACTAGCAATTGCTAGTTTTTTTTGTTTCAATTTTTACGTGTTAAGAAGTGCAATAGCAAGATTAAGATATAATGCATAGCAAAGCCAGATTGTGTAGATTGAATAGAGGATTCCTGCGGCAAGGTTGCGATAGTAAAAACGATAATTTGTTATAATTGCAGTTATAACAATCAGCCCAATCAAAATGCAAGATATAATCAGCAAGTCAAAACGATAGAATAGAAGTGGCCATATCATATTGAGAAATAAGTTAATTGAAAACCAAATGATGTCTGCCCTTAGAGTGCGAGAATCTTGTGTTTTTTTGAAAAACACTAAAAATGCGCTTATGCCAAGCATTGTATATAAAATTGGCCATGCCAAACCAAAAACCCATCTTGGAACAACTCCTGGTGGCAGAATATGTGCATTAAAATGATCCATATTCCCACCAAGCAGGCGTGCTATACCTCCAACCGCCAGTGTTCCAAGTATTGAAACGATAAGCCAAAGCCACCACTTTTCTGGATATAAATGGTTGCGTCTTGTAGAAGTCCTTGTTTCATTTGTTTCATTTTGTTTGCTACTTGGGTTGTTTTTGTTATTACTTGTTTTATTGTTTACCATAATTTTCTCCTAAAACTATTTTGCCCCAAAAGGATATAATTAAACATAACTATTAAAATTGACATTGAATAATTTTTATGATAATCTATTGAGGCAAAGGGAGAGGGATATGATAACTTGCACAAATGTTAGATTACAATTTGGTGGACGTGTTCTTTTTGAAGACGTTAACTTAAAGTTTGATAAAGGGAATTGCTATGGAATTATTGGCGCCAATGGTGCTGGTAAGTCCACTTTTTTGAAACTTATTAGTGGGCAAATTGAACCATCAAGTGGGGATATATCAATTGAGAAAAATAAGCGTATGAGTATTTTGGAGCAAAACCAAAATGCTTGTGACGAGTTCACCGTAACTGAAACCGTAATTCGTGGGCACAAACATCTTGTTGATGTTCGTGATGAAAAAGATGCTCTCTATGCAAAAATGGCCGAAGGTGATTTCACTGATGAAGAGGGAATAAAGGTTGGTGAACTTGAAAATGAGTTCATTGAACTTAATGGCTATGAAGCAGAAAGTGAAGCGCAAAACCTTCTAGGCGAACTTGGCGTTCCCCAAGAAACATATTATATGCAAATGAAAGACGTTGATCCAAAAATCAAAGTTAAGGTTTTGCTTGCCAAAGCCTTGTTTATGACGCCTGATATTTTGATACTTGATGAGCCAACCAACAACCTTGACGCAAAAACAGTAAACTGGCTTGAAAACTACTTGCTTGATTTTGAAAACACCGTTATTGTTGTTTCGCATAACAGATATTTCCTAAACAAAATCTGCACACACATTTGTGATGTTGATTTTGGGAAAATCAATATGTATGTTGGCAACTATGACTTCTGGTATGAAACCAGCCAACTTCTTGCTCGCCAAGCAAAAGAACAGAACAAAAAAGCAGAGCAAAGAGCAAAAGAACTTCAAGAGTTCATCGCTCGCTTCAGCGCAAATGCCAGCAAATCAAAACAAGCAACCAGCAGAAAGAAAGAGCTTGAAAAACTTGAATTCGTTGACATTAAGCCATCAAGCAGAAAATATCCATATATCGATTTCAGACCCGAGCGAGAAGTTGGCAACGAAGTTTTGCGTGTTGAGAAGTTAACTAAAAAAGGGTTCTTTGAAAACCTTTCATTTGTTGTGTCAAAAGACGACAAAATTGGTTTCCTTTGCGATAAAGCAAACGTTCTGACAATGTTGTTCAAAATATTAGTTGGCGAAGAAAAGGCTGATAGTGGTGAATTTAAGTGGGGCAATACAACAACGGTAAGCTATCTTCCTGAAAACAACGACAGCTATTTTGATGGCTGTGATTTAAGCCTCGTTGATTGGCTTGCGCAGTATTCAAAAGAAAAAGACCAAACATATCTCAGGTCTTGGCTTGGAAGAATGCTTTTTACGGGCGAAGAGGGCAACAAAAAAGCAAAAGTGCTTTCCGGTGGTGAAAAGGTTAGGTGTATGCTTGCCAGAGCAATGCTTAAAGCCGGCAACGTTTTAATATTAGATGAGCCAACCAACCACCTAGACCTTGAAAGCATAACTGCACTCAACAAGGGGATGATAAACTATCGTTCACCAATGTTGTTTACATCACATGACCATGAGCTTATGCAAACTGTTGCAAACAGGATTATATTTATTGATCAAAGTGGCAAAAAGGCCTATGACAAGCAAACAACATACGATGAATATCTTGGCATAAACTAAATAATAAATGTAATACTGCTAAATAATCTAAAATTTGAATTAATTTATTAAAAACAATTGACAACTAAATACTTTTGTTGTATCATAATCAAGTCAATGCAAGAATAAAACGGGGTGTAGCGCAGTTTGGTAGCGCACGCGGTTTGGGTCCGTGGGGCCGGGAGTTCGAGTCTCTTCACCCCGACCATTTTAATTATTCTTGCATTATGGTGATGGGCCTTTAGCTCAGTTGGTTAGAGCAACCGGCTCATAACCGGTCGGTCCACGGTTCAAGTCCGTGAGGGCCCACCAACAATTTAATGGCTCGTTAGTTCAGCTGGTTAGAACGCCCGCCTGTCACGCGGGAGGTCAGCGGTTCAAGTCCGCTACGAGTCGCCAT
>JAFSVR010000010.1 GCA_017444895.1 Clostridia bacterium | reverse complement strand
TTTTGGTGCCGATGGCCGGACTTGAACCGGCATGAGGTTGCCCTCGGCAGATTTTGAGTCTGCTGCGTCTGCCTATTTCGCCACATCGGCATTTGACAATGTGTATTATAACTAAGATAAAACAAATTGTCAATATATTTTACTAAAGGTCTTCAATGGTATTTGTGCCAAACTTAACAAATTTAGTGAAGCCATTTGCTTTTAATGATTCAAGTTGAAAGCCAAGATTCTTTTTAGCACAAACAGCCGAAACATTATATGTTTTATTAAGTTTTTCAACAAATTTCAAAACTTCTGTTATATCGTCTTCTGGTCTATAAACGCATGCAACAAGTTCTTCCTTAACTTTAAGAAGGCCACGCTCGCTAATTAGCATACAAGTTGGCTCAAATCCAAGCCCAAATCCAACCGCAGGAACGCTTTTGCCCGTCATCTTCTCAACCATATTATCATATCTTCCGCCACCGCCACATGCGCCAGAAAAACCATCAACATATAGTTCATAAACGGCACCAGTATAATAGCCCTGCCCACGAACAATGGAAATATTGAACTCGGCCCTATATTTCCCACCAGAAAGCGCATTAACACTAGAAATAATTTTATTTACACTTTGAACAACTTCATCGCGAACGCCATATTGTGCAAGAGCATTAATCCCGTTTTTCAAAATGCTCTCAAGCGCACCCATAAGTTTTTCAACAATCTTTTTATTATATCCTCTTTCTTGCAACTCACCAGCAACACCATCAAGACCAATTTTGTCTATTTTGTCTAGGCAAATGCAAACATCTTTCTCACTTTCTTGTGGAAACCCAGCATACGCAATAAGGTCAGAAAGAACCCTTCTATCATTAACTTTGATAGCAAACCCCTCAAAGCCAAGCGCTAAGAAAGTTTTTGCAGTTGTGTTTAATATGTCAATTTCAGCATTAATGGTTGAATCACCAAGAATATCTATATCGCACTGAATAAACTGTCTGCTTCGGCCTCTCTGTGGGCGGTCAGCGCGGAAAGAATAATCAATTTGAATGCTCTTAAATGGCTGTGGCAAAGAATTTTGATTTGCACAAAAAAGCCTAACCATTGGAACAGTTAAGTCGTATCTAAGGCCAATATCAACAATGTCTTGCTCGGTTAGATTTGGAGCGGATAAATCTAGTTTTTCGCCACGCTTCAAAACTTTGAATATGAGCTTTTCATTATCCCCGCCATCGCTACCCATAAGGTTATTAATATCTTCCAAAATTGGCGCACTGATTTGCATAAATCCATATTTTTTATACGTACTCAAAATTATGCTTCGTGCATATTCCCTAACCGCCATTTCTTTTGGCAAATAGTCGTTTGTTCCCCTAACGGGTGTTAAACTCTGTTTCATAAACTTCTCCTATTTCTTTGCATGCCATATTAGTAAATTCATTTTAACATAATGGCAAAAATATTTCAACATAATATAAATAAATATATTAAAAAAGCACTTTTAACAAAATGTCTTGATTTCTAATACAAACTTATGTTAAAATGTATCACATAGAGGGGAAATTTATGGAGTTCGTTTTGGAAGCATTAATAGATAGCGCAAAGCTTTTGCCTTTCTTGCTTGGTGCCTATATCTTAATTGAGTTGCTTGAAACTTACACATCAAAACACCTTAAACAAAGCACTCTTAGAAGCCCATATGCTCCGCTAATTGGGGCGGGCTTTGGTTTGCTTCCGCAATGTGGTTTTAGCGTTGTTGCAACAGACCTATATTCTCAAAAGAAACTCACAATGGGAACGCTTATTGCCATCTATATTGCAACAAGCGATGAAGCAATTCCGCTCATCATAATCAATCCTGGGAAAATTGCCTATCTTATTCCCCTGCTCCTTATTAAATTTGTTTACGCTATCATTTTGGGATACTCAATTGATTTAGTATATAAGCTTATTACAAAAAAGCAATCTGCCCCACACCTTGAAGCCGTAAACGAGCCATTGGTTCACGCAAATGAGCAAACCGAAGAAGAACATGAAGAACATAGCCATATTGGTTGCTGTGGGCACCACATTGAAGAAGAAAAAAATGAACACTGGACAAAAAGATATTTATTGCACCCCGCTCTCCACACCTTAAAGGTTTTTGCATATATTCTTGCAATCAACCTTATTCTTGGTGGAATCATTGAGCTTGCTGGCGGGGAAACGGCTTTCCAAAACTTTTTGGGAAGCAACTATGCCCTTGCGCCATTATTTGCAAGCATCATTGGCCTTATTCCAAACTGTGCAGGTTCCGTTGCAATAACTGAATTATTCCTCAGCCAAGGTATAAGCTTTGGCGCCTGCCTTGGAGGCCTGTGTTGCAATGCTGGCATTGGCCTGGTTATCCTATTTAAGCAAAATAAAAGCATAAAAAACAACATTGCAATAGTTAGCATTTTATTCCTTGCCAGCCTTGCAATCGGATATTTTATGCAATACATTGTTCTTCTCTAAATATTTTTAACACAAAAAATCCACGGCATTTCGTGGATTTTTTTGTATCCTATTCTTCAACTATTGTTAATCCAACTGGCGTTGAATAATAAACATTGCCAATATCGGTTATTATCTTGAATTTTGCAATATGGTTTCCAACACTTAAACCAGAGAATGTTTGCGCGTCCATTTCAACTGTTGCGTATCCATTATCTACTTGAACAGCATTAGAAACAAGAACTTCGTCAAGGTAAAACTCAACAGCAGAACTAGAATTGTGGCTTGTATTTATATTAAACTTCTCAAGGTTAACCTTAAGTTCAAGATTGTTATATTTTTCATCATCTTTCTCAAACATTTTTGTTGAAGTTGTTTGGCCAGAATATGTTTGTTGTGTTACTGGTGCAGTTCTATCCATTGTATCAAAAACAGCATACAGCCTCATTTCTGCAGTAAATGGCGCCCTCATTGATGATGCATCTTTTGGATGGCAATAAACATATGGCTGATATTGCTCATAATCCTCATACAAAACATATGGAGTTAACATTTCATTAACTGCAACATTTGTTATGGTCCCATCATCTTCAACAATGGCTGGGATATATGCCCAATATGCAAACTGAATTCCTGTTGAAACGCCATCAACTCTGCTTGGCCAATAGAACGAAGTCACCACTGGGAATTTAACAATTGTTGTGCCAACAATGGCATCTGTCCAAGTGCTACCCTCCCCATTGATATAAACTCTTCCATCCTCGGCCTTAATGCTATAAACATAAGTGTTTCCCGTTTCAATTGGCTCATATTTTGTTCCTGTCCAAGTATAGAAGGTTGCGCCGATTCTATCCGAATTACTCTCAACTAGTTTCTGATAAACCGCTATGTTATCTACAATGAAGTCTAGCAAAGTGTCAAATTTCTCTTTGAAATCTTTATCCTTATAGAATCCGGTTGTTGCATATGCTGGGCCACCGGTAATTTCATTAGGATCAAAAGTCCCCATGAAGTCGATGTTATCTAGCTTAATTGGTGTTTCTGAAACCCATTCATTGTTGTTGCTATATTTTTCCTGGTAAACAACAATGTTAAAGAATTGCAAAGCAAAACGCAAATGCACAACATAATTGTCTATAACGTGATTGATCGTTCCAAGAGCATTCCTCTTTCCTGTCGTAAGAGAGTGTATCCCCGATCCTTCACTCACGGTATACGCACTTGAATCAGCCATAATAAGATTATCTAAACTGCGTTTTTGCAATGAATCAGCAACAACCTTTGCACATAAATCATTTGGGAAGTTTGTTGAATATGAATTAGGGTTCCATGTTGCTTCCCATGTTGTTGAATTGATTTGAATTTGTGAAATATAGTGTCCATCTGGCGTTGTTACTTTAACCTTGATGCCCTGGTAGAATTTAACGTTATTAATATGCACACCATTTGCCCCAGAAACCTCAGAATACGATGCTTCAGGTTCAATCTCATTTCCCTCTTCATCATATAATTCAATTTCAAACGAGAGCAGTGATCCCGGCATAAAACCAACGGTATCTTGGAAATCATTTGCATCTGTTAAATATGTTTGTGGAGCATCAAATGAAACAGTAAACGTCTTAATCTTCCAACAAGCATACAAAACAACCATTTGGGCTGCATCTGGCTGTTCAAGCGTCCAGTAATCAAAATAGTTGCTCAAAGAGCATGTCCCGTTTCCGCTGTCAACAATCCTTGGATTGGCTTCAAACGCACTAGTGGTAACATTATAGTAGTAATATCCTAAGAAATTAAATCCAACGGATGTTGGCGCTTTAACTCCTTGCAAACTTATTCCATTAACATCATAACTAGTTATTGAACTTGAAGAGCCTTTTGCAGAATAATATGGAATTATCAGATCATAGAAAATCGTTGTTTGCCCACTTTCAGTTGAAACCTGTGCCGATTGTGTATAGAAATTATTGGTTATTCCATTATCATTGCCATTGCCATCTTTCAAAAGATAATCAAGAAGAGTTCCACTGCCCTTTGTTCTTGCAATAGTTGCAAGTTGTTCTTGTTCAGCCACAGTTCGCGCTTTTCCCTGTGTTAAAACATCTTCTTGTGGATCAAAAAGTTTAGTGCTTGTTACGAGCCTAACCTTAACGCCCTGCAAACGCCATCTTGTTTCAACACTAACATATCCACCATTGCTGGTTGCTTCCTTGTTTGAAGAGTCGTATAAGAATCCTGAATCACTAGCAAAAATGTATTCCCAAATAAGTTTTGTTGTTCCGTTCGCAGCAACCGTTTGATAATAGTGTGCTGGATCGTTCTGCCTTGAAAGATTGCTCAAATTGCTAACATCCATTGATCCTCCATTGTTTGGTAAATCAATGTACCAACCAAGGAAATCATAACCCGTGCAGACAATTGTTGGATAGCTTATTGGGGCATCAAACTTAACTCTTAAAACAAGTGTTTCAGGATCAGCCCCCCCATCAAGGCCAACAAATCTTTCTGTACTTCCAGTATTAGAAACAGGGTTAATCATTGTTATATTTTTGTCTTCATCATAAACCAGTGAAAGCCCCGATTTAACATATCTTATTTCATATTCTATTGGTATCCATTTTGCATAGAGGTTTTGCACTGCACCATCTGGCAAGTCAAACTGAACTTTACTATTGCTCAAATATAGTGGTTGGTTTGAACTATATGCTCCACCACTTATTTGAAAACCAGCAAAAACATAACCATTGCGAGTGAATTTTGTAAAGTCTATTTTTGTTCCGAATTCCTCATTATATGCATAAGCTCCAGAAACACTTTGAGGGTTGCTTGCATCATTGTTATATAATCCAACGGTTGAACCATTTCCAGATCTTGAATCATTAAGATAGAATGTTATTCTTATCGACTTAACCGCCCACTGTGCATAAACATCAATAGTGTCTTGGTTGCCGGCAAGGTCAAGTTCAGAGATGAACACAAAACCACCATCAAGAGTTTCTGAATTAACCTCATCTCCAATTGCAAGTTTCTTGCCCGAAACAGTTCTAACATAAAATCCTTGTGCATCTCTTTCTATTTCAGCCCCGCCTAAAAACCAGCCAAGGAACTCATGCCCTGCCACGGCAAGGTTTCCAAGCAAGTTGGCGTTGTTTAACTTTCCATCAAACCAAACTTTTGTTGTGGTGTTAGTTGTATTAAACTGTGTTGATGTTCCCGCATATGTCGCAATTGCATTAGCATCAAAAGTAGATGGTGCATTTTCACCTTCATATAACGAATATTTCAAGGTAAGTGGTTTTGCCACAATTCTAATATCGATAGTTTGAGTTGTGGTATTACTTGATTTGTTGAGTGCATCAAAAATCAATTTTGTTGATGATCCCACCGTTTCGCTGTGTTCTGTATCAAACTCTTGCAGAGTATTGTTAACAAGAACCTCAATATCGCTTTCATATCCGTTTGAAAGAACCTTATAAACAAAACTATATCCCTTTCCTTTAACAACCCTGAATTCACACGTTCTATCTTCGGTTGCATAGCGAGATCCACCCATATCTTCGCCAAAGAAAATGTATAAATAATCTTTGAAATACCCCTTGTCAGTAAGGCCATAATAATCAACTTGGAAGTCTAAACGCTTTATTAGCAAATCAAGCATTGACGCATCCGTTGTATAGTCATTTCGCCTATAACTCATCCAAATTTGGTCACCACCAACATTTTCTGTATAATATCCAGCGTCAATGTTAACTTCCAAAGAGAATGTATAGTTTCTAAGTGAAACGCCAACAAAATTATTGGTTGGAACAATATCAGTTACGCTCGTTCCATTATTTGCCCCATAATCTGTTGAATTCTCGCAAACTATTGCTCCAATGTCCTCAACGTCTTCATATTCTTGCTTGATTTCAAAATCAACAACAAGCGCAGAGCCCTTCCCTAAGAAAATAAATATAGGGCTTGTTTCATCTGGGGTTACACCATCTGAAAGAAGGTCAAAAATTATATAGTATTGTTCGCTTAAAACATCTGAACTTGTGTCCGAAAGAAGTGTGAACGAATTAACCCCGCTTAAAATCGCCTTGCTAACACTATCCTTTCTAAGCGTTATGTCATAATCCAAATTTGTTCCAGACAATGAATCTGCAACCTTAACACCAACGTTTTTTACTTCAACCGCTGTTATGCTTTGCTGATTAACTATAACTTCAAGGTAGCCATACAGCCCCCTAATCGTCATAACATATTTTCCTGCGTCATATGCAAAAGTTATAAACGAATCATCATAAGTTTGAGCGCTTCCACCCGAGCAATGATTAAACCTCGCCGTATAAACGATGCCTGTTTCAATGCCAGCTCGGCTTATGGTATTAAACATAACAATTTCACCGGTTGGATTGTTTGGCATTTTTATTTCAACATTATTGATAAAACATCCACTATCAGCAACCAGTTCATATTGAAACGCCTCACCAGTTGCGTAAAGATCAACCTGA
The DNA here is from genome assembly GCA_017444895.1 of Clostridia bacterium. Taxonomy (GTDB): domain Bacteria; phylum Bacillota; class Clostridia; order Christensenellales; family UBA1242; genus UMGS2070. The sequence continues at coordinate 7,989 of JAFSVR010000010.1, read as the reverse complement.
GAAGCCTCAACTGTTCCCTCGCCACCATCAATGGTTTTAAGAATCTTCAAACTTCCTTTAGCAAGTTCTTCAAATTCAACGGCTATTAAAATGTCGTTATTAAACTCGCTCATATCAAGTTCAATTTTTGGTGTAAGCAAAAAGGCATTTCCGCCATCTATATATCTCATATCAACAACAAGGTTCGCCCCATCAACAATAGCAAACGTTTCTGTCGTGTCCGTTGCGCTCAGAATGTAATCTGCCCCGTTAATAATAAGTTTAATTGCTCCATTGTCAAAATCAACATCAAAACTAAGCGCAAGGCTTTCTGGCAATCCAATAAAAGTTTCATTTGCAACATCACCGAACTTCGCAATGCTTATCTTGCTTGGGAGATGGTCATATAAAACCCTTGAAAAATCGTTAACAGAATTAATATATATTCCACCACAAACAATGTTATAAACTATTCCAGTGTAAGTTGCGTCTAAACTCTTTGTGACAGAATGAGAAAACGCTCCTTGTGTGTTTTTGTTAAGAGTGCTTTGCGCACCATCAACAATTGACGTCTCGTCTTTATAAATCGCCCCAACATTAACATTAACAGGATTAACAGCACCATCAGAAACATTTGTTGTCGCCGGCGTTGCGTTCACAAAGTCAAGCGAACCATTCAAATCACCAAAGGCCTTAATAGTTATGTCATATTTAATATCATCATAGAACAAAAGCATTTCAGTTGAACGTAAATGCACTGTTGCGCCACTCTCATATATTGCCCCAAGTCTTGCAAAGTTATGAGAAATGTTTTGGAATTTGCAGGCAATTTTATCGTTGGAAGTGTAAACCAAATTACCCAAAGTTTCAAGGGTAATATTTCCACCAACTGGTGCGGCAATCCCAAAATATTCCACAGCAAGTTCCTCAATTTGCTCTGAACTCAGCGAAGCGCTTAGGCTTGTTGAACTTGCATTTTCGGCGTATGTAACATATGCCCCAACAACCTCAACACCATAAACTTTGTTGTTTTTCCAAAGTATGTTATAAACAATAACCCAAACCTGATTTGCTGGGCCCAATGGGCTTGGTGTGTTGTTGCCGGTATAAGCAACAACCCTAACCTGAGAAATCTTTTTAGTCTCATTATTCTCAATAGTAAAATTGCCCAACTCAAGTTGCTTTGTTGCTGGAACACAAACAATTCTGTTTTCTTCAGTTTCCGTTGTGATGATGGTCCCATCGGCAGAGTTGTTCTTGTCAACAAAATAATCGGCGTGTGTTTCTAAGGCAAGGCCTCCATTGCTCATCGTAAAGAAATAGTCAACCGGCGTCATAATGGCATTAACACTAACTTTTGTTAATGCATACGCACTAAAAATGCCGTTTCTATCATTGATAGCATCTGAATATTTCCCTGCATTCTTGATGGCCGTGTTAATCTTTTTAAGATGACCAAGCAAATTATATGCAGTTGCGCCCAAAACGCTATCGGTTTCAAGATAGTCTGAGTAAATATCATTGCTGTCATCAAATGTGTCATCAACCACATAGTATCTATAGTTTTTTTGCAAAACTTTTGCATCAAGCATTGTTGGCATAGGATCAATTCTTCCATTGCCTATGCTCATCCCTGCCCGTTCAATTCTAAGAGATGTTATTGAGGTTGAACCCGAATAAACAAACTCTCCCTTATCTCTCCAACCAGCACCAAAAGCAACATCAAGGCCATCAATTCCTTCATGAGTATATGTGACTTCCAAAGTATATGAAATTGGCGTGAATATTGCTTTGAAGAACAAATCGCCGTTCATGTTAAGAGCATCACACTGCAAGGCAAAATCAACAAAAGAATTAGCGCCTGTTTCCCCAATTGTATAAGCAATTCCATTTTCATCAACGCTTTCAATCTTGATATCATGGCCTCCTGTTGGGTCTATTTCAACAAAATATGAAATTGTGCCATCCCCAACATTTGCCTGCTTAAACTGCATTGGACGCCAACCAACAAATTCATAACCAAACTTTGTTGGAACTGCAAATGGATAACTATTAGATATTTCCTGAGAAATTGTAAAATTGCTGTTAGAACTCGTAACATACACTATACTCTTTTTACCGCTGTCTTTAGAGCCCTCAATAATTTGTGGACCATCATATATCCCACTTGGGGTAATGATTGGAACTGCCCTGAAAGCCCCTGTTCCATCAAAGGCATCACCATAAATATAGGCAGAAGCTCCCGGATTTTCGCTATCGTAATTATAGATATACCAATCTTCCGCTGGGTTTGAAACCAATGATTCTCCATCAACATTTTCTTGCTCTGCATATAAAACAACAGTATAATTCTTCACATCCCAGCTTGCATAAAGTTTAACAGCCGTAAAATCATTGCAAGGCGCCAAATAATAACTTTGTGAATCTTCCTTTGTTAAAACTGATTCCGCTGAAAAATTAAAATCAAACAAAGACATGATTGTTGGCAATGAGTTTTGGTGGGTATAAGAATACCCCTCTTCAACAGTGTTCCACCATGTTTGCTCTGCGCTGGATTTATAGTTATATGTTGGCGTTGAAAACAGAACCGAAGTTGTGGGTGCATCCCTTGCCACCATTTTATCTTCTGAGGTTTTAACATAAATAGGATTTGCAACAAAAACATTATTCCCTGAAGTTGAATTTGAATAGTTTTCTGGTCCTAAAGAATATTTACTTATTTCATAACCGGGCTTACTAATAATAAAAGGCAAGTTGTTCCTGAATTTCCTATTATTAAAAAAACCATAAAAACCTTCGTAATTGCCCTCAGCACCATCAGTAAATATCAAATAGAAATATTCACTATCAATCTCAACAAACAACTTTCCGAGGTCTGTGGCAGAAAAGGCCGTAAGTTCTCCTTGTGGACCACGCTCAGGTTTATAAAACTTTGCAACAGGCTGGCCATCAAGTTCACCGCTATTACCCGACTTAATCGCCTGGTCAATCATATCCGCATCATTATTATCCGGATCAATGAACCTAGTTACGGAATAAGCATCAAAGAAAACAAAAGGATATGATCTTTCTACTGGAGGATCAACATCATGTTCACCATTCCAAAGGTTAGAAAAATAATGCGTATCCTGCTTTGTTACAGCCCCAAGTGGCGACAGAAAATAATAACCGGGAACAATGTCCAAAGACAAACAATATTGGGCATTTGCCGTGTTATACTCTATCTTTTCATTGGTCGTGCAAAATGCGGTTGTTTCTGTTCCTCCCTTGGATGTGGTATGAGATATGTCACTACGTGTTATAACCAAATTGATTGTTGGATCAATATTGGATTTTATTGTTACAACCTCATCATAATGGTCACTTGTGCCAACCCTACTCAGCCTTCGGTCTATTCTAACGTCCATCTTAAAATAGTTGATGGGCGTTGCCGTAAAAGTTGAGTCGGTAAGAATAATATCTTGATAATTCTGCTGAAAGCCCGAATCAAAACGCCAAGATGCGCTTTGCTCAAAATAAAATTCATTATTTATTTCGTTTATCATGCTTTGAAGATTGAAAAAGTGCTTTTGTACTCCACCATAATTCGGAGGATTCCAGTTGCCAATTCCGTTGCCAGACTCAGATTTAAGACTAAAATGGGTTAAATCGCCCATTCCAAAAACATAGTTCGATGCATCATCACCAACTAAGCCTATTGAAACGTTAGCTCTTAAATCAAACATGGTTGATAGCACTGAATATCTATTGCTTCCAACTCTGATAATTTTGCCAAATTCAGCTTCATCACTTTCCTCAATATCATCATGCAACAGCATCAAACTAATTCCATTTAATCTAGCAGAAAAATTGATAGAAAGACTAATTCCAACAGCATCTCCATATCTATAAACTTCGTTTTTGCTCAAAACCTCAACCCAATGTCGCTCTCCACCAAATCCCCAAGCCGGAAATTTGCTGTTTCCAGAATATTGCGTTGCATCATAATCAATTGCACCTAGAAGCCGCTCATAAACAGAAAGTGGCAAATTTGCATAATAGTCTGAAACAACTCTGCCGCCAGAAAAAGAATAGTCAACACCTACTTGTGTCCATGTTAGATCATCATAAAAACTATTGCTATTGCTGGCATTAAAATCTTCAACATATTGAGCATAAAGATCGCCAAATTTGTCATCCAATGCAGTTTGGATTTGTGATGTTAAATTTGATTCTGCTATAGATAACTGTTGACCAGTAACAGTTAACTCATTCCCTATATCAAGAACTGTTGGACTTATGCTACCGTTCAAATTTATGTTTGAGGTTGCAACATTTGTTGCCAAAAAAGCCGTTTCGCTTGCGTCAGAATAATTTGCATTAGATGCCAAAACAGCCACATTGTTTGAGGCTGTCTTTGGTTTGTTATATGAAACTGAAGCAATGGTTGAAAGCGAATTGACTTTCTGCATTGATGATATTGTAATTTTAACATCTGAAGCTGTTATATAAAATGTTTTTATGCTGTTTTCAGTTATTAAAATCTTAAAAGCGGTTATTCCCTCATCTATAGCGGAACCGGTTATTGACCTAAGCGTGTAATTTGAAGCAGTGCCGGTTAAGTAATAGTTAACTCCATTTTTAAGAGCAAACTCATAGAACTTATCGCTTGAACTCAGTTTTGTTTCAAGAGAATATAACTTATAGTATGCATCGCTAACTATTGTAACGCTGTCGCAGAAGTTTGAAATTTTTTGGTGTGTTGAAGTTGTAACATCATAGTTGTTAATATATCCACCCAAAGATGAAAGAGTGATTGAATGTCCACCAACAATAGGGGTAACATCTTTCCAAGATGTAGTTTTGATTTCTCCATCAAAGTTTGCGATATATGTTTTTCCGTTAAGGTCATTAAACACAAAATTTCCATCATAGAAGCTTAAGAGTTTTGTTCTGACATATTCTTTATTGCTAAGCTCTCCACCCCACGTTTGCAAGGTTCCATCAAAGCTCACTAAATACAAGTTATATAGCACTTCGCTGAGAGACGCATAGCTCCGTGATGCACAAACAAGATTTCCATCATGGAAAGCAACAACATGACCATATTCATAATAATTATACGTTGCAACACTCTTTAACGTTGAAACCTCATAGTAGTTTGCCGTAATTGACAACTCATTGATGGTTTTGTCGTCATTAACGCCCGTTTTTGTTAATAGGATAAATCCCTCAAGTTTTGTATCAATGGCACCCAATTGAGTAAAGCCGGATATCTGCATATCTAATGTGCCAACAACCTTTCCATCGGTTTCATAAGCAATTTCATTTTGTGTTGAAATGTCATAGAAGAAGCACGTTTGTTTATAGAATTGATCTTTATAGTTCTTAAACGTTGCATCCTCAGGATTATCAACTTTAACTAGTCTGCTAACAAACAGTTTGTTACTGCTTGCAATACTAACGCCATATTGGCAGTTGCAATCATAGTATGTGCCAGCCCCAGCACCAACATCATAGAATTTATAGGTATAACTGCTTGAAGATGTTCCAGTTGTTGTGAAATCGTTTGTTCGTTCAAAAACCTTAACAATTTCATCATCATTAAAACGATAAACAAGTGTTCTGCGCGTTGTTTTGATAAGCAAAAATTCTTCAGTTACGCTATAACTCAACAGGCTCTCATAATCTAATAACAAGCATGTTGAAGTTGAAACCGTTGTTTCATCTGCCGTAAAGTTAAACACGTTTCCATTTGAAAGATTAACAACAACCAAATTATAATCTGGCGTGTTCCCAAATGTTGTATAGCTTGAACTCAAAGCATAAACAAAATATTTCGTCCCAACGAATTTATATTTTGGCACATACTCAACACTTGATTCACCATGTTCAAACGCAACATTACTTCCAAACACAAAGGCTTGATCGGAAACCCTTGCAGCCGTTTCAAGATTAATCAGAAAAGCATTGCCAGCATCTTTTTGAACAAGTGCAAAGTTGCCACGCAAATCATACACCTTGTTATATTCATTAACTCCGGTTCCAACAATTTTTTGAATTTCAGAACCACGCTTATAAATGCTCATTGTTCCAGATTCATTTGTCACGAAGTATTTATCTGAAACATCAATAAGATCACTAAAGTTAACAGTTGAAGCTTCAAAAACAAAAGGCTCAGCATTGTTCATAGCATCTGAACTATTATCTATACTATCTATGAAGTTCTTTTCCTCTTCAGTATATTTTGATGGCTCTGGTTCAGGAATAACCTCTGGCGTTGGTTGTTTTCTAAGCAAAAGAGAACCACCAACGATGGCGCCAAAACCAATAACAATACTGATTAAAATGATTAAAAGAACTTTCGTTGCCTTCTTCATTGTGTATCCCACCTTATAGTTTATCCAAAACTGTTATATATATTATATACTAAAGTTAACTAAAGTCAAAATAAATAACAGCCATCACTCAAAGTTTTTTCTCACTCAAAACAGACAAAAAACAGACAATTATGCAAAGCATTTTAGTTTTATATTTGCCTCTGCTTTTGAATTAAAACTTGCAGTTATTAACAAATTGCAATATGTTTTTGGCAATTTTAATATTAAACTCATATTAATTTGCGTTTTTTAATTTGCGCATTTTTATTAGCAACATCATTTCAATTGCATAAACAACCAGCCCCAAACACCCCATTATTGGATAAACAACAACAATTGCCTTAGTAAAGCCAACAAGGGAAACAATCATTCCAACAGCAAACACAACCATTGTGGCTATAAGTTTACTTTTTATAAACCGACTGATTGCGTTTTTAGCAACAATTCCAGTTGCGATTAATGTAGAAAGTAACCCACAGACTAAAATGTATTTATATATCTCCCCAAAAACGCTAGATATATCACCTGCTAATTTAAGCAGTGGCATATTGAAATCAATAATTTCACTGTTAAGCACCTCAATCATAACGGATAAAACTAAAACAACACCCACAAACAGACCAAAAACAAGCGAGCATATTTTACAATTCCTGGGTGTTTTGAGGCGCTTTGAAATTATTGACACAACACCAGACAATGTAATCAGATTCATACCAAGATATAAAACAGGCAAAACAAACCACGCACCTCGCCCCATTTCACCAACATCGCATTTTGAGTTCATAGCAAATATGACAATTGATATTGCTAACAAAAAAACAAATACCGCATCAAATACACCAGCGGTCTTTAGCCCAAAATATACACATACAAAGCCAAAAGCCAGCAGTGCCAATGCAAATACGGCATTCCCAGAAGATATCTCAGTGCTAAATACGCCAGCAATCATTGTGGACATAACAGCAAAACCACAAACCACCCCAGCCGTATTCTTAATTTGTAAAAACCTTTTATGTTGGTTACAATTAGCCATCAAACAAAGCTTCAAATCTACATACACAACCAACGCTAACAAAACAGCAATTATGCCGGCCATAACAATCCCAACCACGCCAAAGCGGGCAAAATTATATGCCAACTCCTTGCCACTGACAAACCCAACCCCGACATATGCGCCTACCAAAACAAAGGCACACAACACAGAATTTTTCATACTATTCTATATGCCAGCAATATAATTTTATGAATAAAAAAACCAGCAAGCGCTGGTTTTCTTTTTTTGCTATTAAACTTTATAAATATATCTTCCGCAGTTTTCGCATTCAATATAATGCTTAGCGTTAAGTTCCTTGATTTTCCCAGCAGGAATCTCCATATGGCAACCCCCACATCTATCATTAACAAATGGAACAAATATAGGAAAAATACGCCCCTCCGCTTTTGCCAAATATTTACTCATAAGTTCAGGACCAACTTTCGCTTTTTGTTCAGCAAGCGCCTTACCCAGTTCATCGAGTTTTGGTGCAACTTCTGCTTTAGACTTTTCAAACTCTTGCTTATAATACACCAAATTTGACTTTGCAGTTTTGGCGTTTTTCATATAGTTTTCAAATTCTTTGTTAACAGAAACGAGTTTGTTTTGCATGTTAGC
>JAFSVR010000001.1 GCA_017444895.1 Clostridia bacterium | reverse complement strand
TGCGGTTAGGATAACTTTGATGCTCTGGCCTGAACGTTGCAAGGGCAACAACCTTTCCATCCTCCATTTCATAAAAATCAGCGTGAAGCCCAAGGGCATTAAACTCCCCACAAATCAAGCATTGATCGGCAATTGTTTGTTGTTTTATAATCTTCATAAAATCCCTCCAAAATATGTGCAACTTGCACAAAAAATCGCAAATTTCAAGCAGTTTTCGTCTTGCCCCTATTGACAACGCACCCATGTGATGATAAAATGCGATTGTAAATAAGTTTGAGTTACTTATTACTGAAAAAAGGAATTAAATCCTAAAAAGGCTGTTAAGAACTTTTCCCACTCTTAACAAGTTAAAAACTCATTTTGTTTTATCCAGCAAAGAGCCTTGGCATTCGCCAGGGCTCTTTGCGTTATATAAACTTTATGAGCTGACATATTGGTGTGCCGAAATTGTCATTGAATATAAAAATTGTGTCCCATTAAACTCTGTTTCATTAAGCGATTCATTAACAGGCCATTTCCACTTGAGTGAAACGGTTGCCATTTGATTAGATGGCGTTGTTGAATCTCTCGCAATAGTTGACGAAATAACCGTTGTTCCCAAAGTAATTTCACTATAACTTGCCTGTCCCTCTGTGCCGGTATAGAAAATAATGTTTGGATACGTCAAAAGTGCATTGGCATAATCAAGGCTGATTTCATAAACACTTGCCGTTTCGCAACCCGAGCAGTCAATGGTCAAATCAATCTGGCCATAACTTCCAGGTGCAACACGATCATTTTTAATCTTGCTTGCGTGTGGATCGGTGCGAGTGCTTGCAAGGTTAACATCAAAACTGCGGGTTGCATATGATGAATAGTCTGTTGAATCATATGAAACAACAAACCACCATTTTGCCGTTCTGTTGGCCTTGTCCGTAGAAACAAGGGTTGAAAAACGAGCCGTTGTGTTTGAAAGCCCAAAGGCAATAACTCCAACAAGCAACAACGTAAGAACCAAAATTCTTATTGTATGTTTGCTAACACTTTTCATTTCCCGTTTTGTTTTCCCTTTAACAAATAGGCAAGCCTATCTCTTCTTTTTTCCCTGATTTTTCGCAGAAGTTTTATTCTTCTTTTCAGCTTTTTTCTGCGCTTCTTCCTTGTTGATTCTGTTAAGCTCCTTGCGCTCACGATTCGTAAGCCCGCCGAGCCTCTCAATCTTTTCTTTAAGTTTCTTCTTCTCTCGCTGTTCCTTAATAACAACAATAAGAGTTGGAACTTCAATCAGCAATAATCCAATAATAATGATGATCAGAATTCCCCAAATGCTCTGCATAAAATCAATAAAATTTCCAAAGCCATGAAGTGTTAAAAACACCTTGCCATAGATATTCTCATTTGTAAGCAACTGAGTGTCTGAAACGTTGTTTGCATCACCCTTCGTTGTATAAAGCCCATTTTCCTTTGCAATAATTCGGTGCGTAACAACGATTTTTTGGTTTGGATCAAGAAATGTAACAATATCTCCAACAGCATAATCGCTCTGATGATGAATATATATCATATCCCCAACATTGATTGTTGGCGTCATTGATGGAGAAACAACATTCGCATTCCCAAATCCTAAAACAAGAGAAATTTGTTCCCCGCTTGCTCTCCCCTTAATGATCTTAATAACATTAACAATAATAATGAGAGTTAATAGCCCCATCAAAACCCATTGCGAAACCTGCCAAAACTTTTTCCAAAATTTCTTCCAGTCAAACGGCTTCTTGCTTGGCTCTTGCTCCTGTGCCAAAGCAACAGGCTCAGCCAAATCTTGCTCATTTTCAGTTGTTGCCTCTGGTTGTGGCTCAATAGGAGCCTCGTTCTCCGCCAAAGAAGCAACTTCATCAGCCGGTTGCTCTTGCTCAATATTCAGTTGCTCAGTGTTGTTCTCTTCCATTATTCTTGCAAAAAAACCTCATTAAATAAATTCAGCGGAAACGGTCAGCGTCAACCCATATTGATACCTGTGCGAACCAATATTCGTGTCAATGGCGTTCTGCTCATCATTATCTTCCAAAACCCAAAGCCAGTCAAGAATGAACGCTTGGCTCGCCCCTGGTTCAAGCCTCGTTGTTGCAGTAACAAGCCCGTCAATCTCAACCCAGCCATCATTTCCAGCCGACCCAATCAAATATCTCTTGCTGTCGCCAACTGATTGCGCCGAAAGCTTGTAAACAAGCCCAAATCCATAGTCATCTTTCTCTTTAATTGCAACGCTATAATTGATTGGATGCGCATTTTCATTCTTAACAATGAAAACATAATCTCCCGATTGCCCCGGCGCAATAACCGCCATTTCAAGGTTTCCCTTGTTGAAGATGTCCAAATCCTCAGTTTGCGTCCAACTTGTAGACGGCGTAACACTCTTGGAATAAACCCCCAAAATCGGCGCTGAATTAAGATAATCTGAATCAGATTTACCCTTCAAAATTCCGCTCAATATCGTTCCGGTAACCCCCGTAACAAGCAAAAGTGAGATGAATATTGGGAGCAAAACCGCAACAATGGTGTTCTGCTTGATCGTTCCAAGATAAACCGTTGTTGAAGAGTCTATCTTAAGCCTTGAAACCTCTTTTCTATAGATGTTTTTGTGATTATCAATCGTTGCAATAACTTGCCCACGGTCAACAATTTCATTCTTGTTGAAGCCCGAGGCGCTCGTTTTTGTGATGATAGTTCCCCAAAGGTTGCCATTAAGATCATAAATCCTGTTTCCGCCAACCGTTCCAATAATACGGTTTTGCGCATCATATATCTTTTTGCGAAGCGCCCCAACCTTTGGTGCACCAAAAACAGGCATGCCCGTCAGCGTGTTCTTGAACTTTGTTGCATCAAAGTTATTATTGGTGTTGTTAAAATTCATCTCAGGCATTTATTCTTTGTTTTATCCCTCTATTCTTTTAACATGCCTTGCGGCATTCCCTTAATTATACCCCACTCTTGCCATAACGGAAGCATGGCGTATAAATAAAGCCATAATTCCCGGGCGTGCCAGGCCACCCGAAAATTATGTAAATTTGATAGTTAACTGATATTAACTATTAAGGCTCTTGTGGAGCAACATATGCGCTCATTCCGGCATAGGCACTAAGAGCAACTTGCTCAGCTTTCAAACCAACGTTCAAACCAACGGTTGTGTCAACTGCAGAAGCAGGTAACTCAATAGCACCATTATTTGGATCTGCTTCTCCATTTGCGAACGTCAATTGAACTTCATTAGTACCAGTACCAAGTGTAACTGGGGATCCAGTTGCAAAACTTGTAATTAAAGCACCAAGGAAGGTATCAAAAAGATCTCCTCCATTAGTGTCGCTAACCCAAGTAACAGCAACTGAAAGATCTGCTGTTTGAACAGCATTTGCAGTGCTAAGCATTGCAGGGATAACATCATCATAAGTTACCCCAGTATCTCCTGAGCATACTAATGTCCCACTTCCATAAACAGTTGCTTTTGTTGCTAAGTTTGTGAAAACTTGAGCAATAAACTGCTCAACGAAAGATGTATTAGTTGGGGTATAAGTGTAGTTTCCTGGTGTTCCACTTCTTGTTGCAGCTTTAACTTGGATTAATGATTCTGGACTTGTTTCAATAGCTCCCGAAACAGCAGTTCCTGTCGCACCTGTTGCTGCAGCAAGCTTTGCAACATTGTCGTTATACAAATCGACAATATCAGCCCAATAATCATAGGTAACCGTATTTCCACTAACAGTTGTCTTAAAGATACCGGTACCTTCCATTCCTGACGCAGCTCCAGCCTCAGAAATTTTGGTTGGAACTTGAGAGAAATAGTTAATAGTGATATCTTTATAGAATGCTTCACCTGGAGCCATCAATGTTGTAACTGCTGTTGTGTCAATTTGACCAGCAATTAAGAAACCAGCGGCTTCGGCTGAACTGTTACCAGCAACTTTGCTAGTAAACATAGCGTAGGTTGAGCCAATCACCATTGTTGAAACGATAGTTAATGAGAGAACTGCAAAAGCAATTGTCATTAACCAATTTCTTTTCTTCATTTTGTTTTCTCCTTTTATTATTTTTTCTTTTTGTTTTATAGCTTGTGTCTGTAGCTACATAAAACACAAACTTGATTGAAAACCGACTTTCTGCCAATGTTTTCAATTCGTAGCTTCTGCGCCATACCCATGGACACGGCGCTATATTCCACATCTGCCCCTGGCGGCAGATGATGAAACCAAATTAATGAAAAAAGTTAGGAATTTTTATCTTTCTCGCTTTCTAGCTCTGCAAGTTTCTTCCTGAGTTCCTCAAGTTCTGTGTTTGCGTTTTCATTTGAGGTTTTGGCAGCTTTGAGTTCTGCATTACGCCTTACGAGTTCATAAACGATGAATGCAAGCAGTGGGATTCCAATGCAAACAATGATTCCAACTGTTCCCTGCATCCACAAAATGAATCCGCCAAGGCCTGCCATTTTGCCAACATAAATGCCTTCAATGTTTTCGGCGTGGAGCCATGTGTCATATGAACCTTCTTGGTCAACCGTATAAACTGGTTTGCCTTCAGCGTTATAAACAACGTTGCCATCAGTATCTCGCATATAGTTGTAGATTCCGTAGGTTTGGTAAACAACCTTGCCTTCTGAGTCTGTTGCGACCTCTTTGATCTTGTGGGTTATAACGGTTCCATCTTCATCACGGAAAGTTATAACATCGCCAACATTAAGGGCTGTTGTATCAGTAACCTTAATATAAACCAAATCGTTTGTTCGGATCATTGGGCTCATTGAGTCTGAAAGAACAACAACGGGTTTGATGCCAAACACTTGTGGAATTTGATCTGGATGAACTGCTGCACTAATGATCAAAATGATATTTGTCAGCAAAATTGGCGTCATCAAACAAAGCAAAACAATGCTGATGATGAACATTGTGAGCTCTGCCTTGGTTTTCTTTCTTTTTGGAGCCTCGCCACTATTAAGGTTCTCAGCAGGGGCTGCTTCAGCCTGCCCCACTTCCTCAATTGGCGCAACTTCTTCGTGGCTATTTCCTTGGTCTTGCGCCACGATGTTTTTGTCTTGCTTATCTGCCATATTTTTTTCTCCCATTAATTAGGATGTCTTTGCATAATATTTTATTGCATAATTAATATTATCATAATAGAAAAAAATATCAAAATGATTTAGCACCGACAATCAAAAATTTTTAGCAAACAAAATTTTGGGGTTTTACTTTACAAAGGTCAAAACACGTGATATAATAACCATGTTCGCACAATAACGAAGAATGCTACTGTGGCTCAGTGGTGCGACGCGTTAAAAAAGGTTGCCGGGGGCAAACTTTTAGCCAAAGCAGGAAGCAAACTTGTTTGCGACCGGGAAGACGCTCGGCGGCTACCGTAACCGCACAGCACAATAACCAATTACGGTTTGAAGAAGAACAACAATTTAATATGCTACTGTGGCTCAGTGGTAGAGCACCGCATTGGTAATGCGGCGGTCGCGAGTCCGATTCTCGCCAGTAGCTCCAACAAAAAACCTCAAAACATAGCGTTTTGGGGTTTTATTTTGCAAAAAATTGCAGAAAATTGCAAATAATTAACACTTTCCTTGTTTTGTAAGCGCAAAAAACCACTCTTTCTCAAACCAGTATACAGCCAACAACACTCACAAAAAAGCGCAAATTTGTGCAAAAATAATGAAAAAACCGCTTAAAAAGTTTTTGTTTTGGCGGTTTTAGTGGTAATATGGTATTAGAAAAACATTAAGGAGATAATATGAATTTTACACTACTTGGATGTGGAAGATGGGGATCTTTCATTGCGTGGTATCTAAACAAAAACGGAAACCATGTTACAGTTTGGGGGCGCGAGGGCGATCCTATTGTTGAAAATCTTTTTTCAACACGAAAAAATGAATATGTTGAATTTCCAGAGGAAATCAATTTAACAACCGACCTTTCATTTGCCCTATCCGAAAGCGAATATGTTATCATTTCAATAAGTTCGCAGGGCGTTAGAGATTTGATGAGCAAAGTTTCACAACTTGACGGATATAGCGAAAAAAAGTATATTCTTTGCATGAAAGGCATTGAAAACGGAACTGGGGCCAGGCTTTCAACCATTCTTATTGATGCCGGGGTTCCGAAAGAAAACATTGCCGTTTGGGTTGGCCCTGGGCATATTCAGGCCTTCACGCAAGGGGTTCCAAGCGTTATGATTATAGATGCATATAATTCAGAGCTTTCTGAATATCTTGTTAAAACTTTAAGGACCGATCTCATAAGGTTCTATCAGGGGCAAGATATAATTGGTTCTGAGATTGGTGCTGCTGCTAAAAACGTTATGGGAATTGCCGCCGGCTTGCTTGATGGCTATGGCTTTTCAACGCTTAAAGGTGGGCTTATGGCACGCGGTGCTCGGGAAATTTCAAGGCTCATCAAGGCGTGTGGCGGAAACGAACTCTCTGCATATGGCCTTTGCCATCTAGGTGACTATGAAGCCACATTATTCTCGCAATACTCACACAATCGTATGTTTGGCGAAAAGTTTGCAAAGGGCGAAACATTTGAAAAACTTGCAGAGGGCGTTGCGACATCTTCCGCCCTCTTAACCTTGGCTGAGAAGGTTGATGTTGAACTGCCAATAACCCAAACGGTTTACGACGTAATCAACAATAAGATTTCAAAAGAAGACGCAATTAAAAGGCTTTTCATTCGCGACAACATAAAAGAATTTTAGTTCAATTAAACCAACAAAAAACGCTCCACATTGGAGCGTTTTATTTATGCATATTTTAGAACTTAAGAACGTTAAGATTACCCGTTGTTATGGCTTGTTTCAGCCTTTCTCTGAGACCGTCTAGTATGTGTTCATCAGCATGTTCTTGCGAATATACCAAGAACTCAACAAACCTAGCAATCATCTCAACAGTAATTTCAAGATCCTTCGCTTTAAGCGAGCCTTTGCCAAACTCGTGGTTGGCAATAAGGATAAGTTTTTTAATTTTAGGAAAGTCTGAATACTCATATTCAAACTCAATGCCAGCGCTTTTTGCAAGTTCTGTTAAATCCAGAACACTGCCTATCAGCTTGCATGTTTGAGAATTATCTCCAGCGTGAATCATATCCTCATAGATTTCGCGCAACGCTTCATAATTTTCTTCTGGCGTTGTTTGCACGCCAGCGCTTCCCAAATTTTGCTCCATCCTTATTTCCTCACAATGCCACTATTTAGATCGCTCGTCGTCTTGTTTTGCATCAAGAGCTTTGCCAAGAGCGTTCTTTTGAGCTGCGCTTGTTTTACGAATTGGAACATTATGTTCTGCAAGCCACGCTCTTGAAACCTTTATTGAAGAATCTTCCGGTTTTGAACCCTTCTTTTGGCTTGGAGCCCTGAACGAAGCTTTGTTTGCCCTATCTCTCTCATATTCTGCTTCGTTTTTATAGCTTTCAACTAAGTTTCTTAAAGCTGTGTTTTCACTGTTTGCCTCTGCAACCTTTTCATTTGCTCTTGCAGCAGCCGCTGAAACATTCTTCAATGTTGAATCCAACCTAGCGTTTTCAAGCTTTTGTGATTCAATGGTTTTATCTTGCTTGTCAACCGTTTCAACATACATGCTAACAGCATCACCAAGTTGCTTAACTTGTTGATCTTTTTCAGCAAGTTGACTTCTTAGGTTTTTGTTTGCTTCAATGTGTCTGTAACGCAATTCTTCAGCTCTTCTAAGCTCTTCATCTTTCTCTTCAAGTCTTCTATCAGCAGCTTCTCTTTCTCTTTCTCTTGCAATTGCAACCGCTTCTTGAAGTTTCGTTTGACCAGCTATAACAGCTTCTTGAAGTTCCTTTTGGTCAGCTGCTTTTTGTCTGCCTCTTGCAACGCTTACGGCATCCTCAATATCTTGTCTTGCTGCGGTGCTTACAAACCTGGTTATCTGTGGGTCTTTTTCCTTAATAACCTTAGTAAGATATGCCGCATATTGTTCAGTTGTGAATCGCTCACCATTTACGCGCTTCTTAGAATCGTTGATATCAAAAGCACCAACATTAACATGCGTTTGTCCATTTTTATCTTCAACTGCATTTTTGCATGCTTTATCAAAGCCTCTTTGAACTGCTGCAATTGCTACTTTTCTATATTCATCGCTAACAAATGCTTCTGCTGGAATAGTTGCATATGCTTCTGGTTGATTCTCCAAAACAACTTTAAGCAATCTTACATCTTTAAGGATGTGATCATATCCCTTAGCGCCAAGGTCAATTCTTCCGTCTTTTCCAACCTTTGCAACAACTCTTGCTGGATCATCTTTCCCAACAAGCCTTGTTTCAAATTCTGCTTCCATTCTTCTGCCGTTGAAATGATCATAGTGAACAACAAACTTGTTTGCTTCTTTTTTCTTTTGATCACCCAAAACAATCATGTCCGCTGAAGCAAGCTTAAATTCAGAATCTTTAAGATATTCTTCTCTTCCCTGCTCTCTTTCAAAAGCATTTCTAGCATCTTGTTGATTCTGTGCCTTAGAACTTCTATCATCATAAATTCTTGCCATTCTTCTAGCACGGCCAGTTAATTCTTTTCCCTTTTCGTCAACACGGATAAATGGAGCAAGCGACCACTCTTTGCCATACTTTCTCTCATAGAATCTTTGAACTTTCATCTGCCTATCAAGAAGAGCCTTTCTCTCGTCCTCAGCATTCTGCCTTGCCTCTTCAGCCAAATACTCTTCTCTATATTTTGCAGCATTAACCAATCTCTCTTGGGCTCCACGAGCAGGATCGTCTTTGTTCAATCCATTCAAAATAGCCTCGTTGTTTTGAACAAAAGCATGAACCCCAGCAAGATCCATTCCATCAAACACATTGCCAAGCTTTTTGGCATCTTGTGCCCTCTTTTCTTTCTCAGCCTTTTCAGCTTTTGCTTTCGCGTCTGCTTTGGCCTTTTCTGCTTTTGCTTTTGCGTCTGCTTCTTTCTTTTCAGCCTTTTTTGTTTTTTCTTCTTCTCTTTGAGCCTTAGCTTCAGCCATCCAATTAGCAAAAGTTGTAGCAAAGCCCTGTTTTTTTGCTTCCTTAACAGGATCAACTTTTTCAGCCTTCTCTACGGCCTTTTGTTGTTTAGGTGCTTCTGCTGTTTTCTGAACTGTTGGAGCATTCTCTACAGTTTGAGAAGCCTCTTGATTCCCTACAGTTTTCAAAGAGCTCCAATCTCTCTCAGCAAGAAGCATATCAATCTTGGCTTCAAGATTTTCAACTTTTCTATAGTGTCTTGTTGCCAAACGATTGTTAAGCCAAGAACGGAACCAACCAAAAGTTAAAACCTTCTTCCAGAAAGGTTTTGTTCTGTTATACTTAGCTCTTCTTTCATACATCTTCTGTCTAAGAGTTTGCTCTTGGGCCTTGGTTTGGGTTGCTTCAATTTCTTGTCTTAAAGCATCAACCCTATTTTCCATTTTACTCTTAGCAGCTCCATTTGTTTTATCTGCCATTATTATATTCTCCTTCTACTATATTTTATAGTCCATTTCGTTGTGCTCGTATTATACAATAACCACTGCAAAAAGTCAATAGGTTTAGCAAAATTTACTGCCTCGTTACCTGTTTTAGAACAACTTTTTGCGGTTTTTTGTGGTTTTTTAATAATATTGTTTGCAAACCTGTAAATTTTGTGTCCAACAACCCCTAAAAGCACGCTGTTTTTGCAGTTTTAACATAGCAATAAAAAAGAAATTTGCCGTTTTTATGTTAAAAACCGCAAATTAACAAAATTTCATCATAAAGAGCATTGAGTGATTGTTGAGCCTCATCATTTGAACATAATTCATTATATATAGGGCTGGCATTTGCTTCAAGATAGTTTTCAATAGCACCAATAGCGGTGTTTGTTTTGGCAAGCAATATAGAACAATCTTCTTCACTTAATTCTCCAAGCACATCAGAGCGAAAAAGGCCATCTTGAACAAAAGGAGAAAACAAACCATATGTATCAAATTGGCCAAGCAACTGCACAAACTGGTTAAGCTTTGTTGCAACAATGTTAGTTCCTTGTTCTTCATTCATTTCAACATCAGAGTTTTGATTGCCCGGCTCATTATTTCCAACACTTGCATCATTGCAACTATTCTCAGTTGACACAGTCGTTGCGCCTATGCCAAGATTTGTTTTAGAAGCAAAAACAAAAGGCATCGCCCCCGCCATACAAATAAGAACTATTAATGCAACCATTGCAAATGCAAGCCTGTTCATCATATAAAAATTATAGAATATTTTGTCGAAGTTTGCAAGAAAAATACCCCCTAAAATATAAACTGTTTGACAAGTCTGAGCCTTTTTGCTAATATTATTTACGTAGACGACAATTTGAAGGCGGTTTTAATGAAAATCTTAGTTTTAACAATGACTTGCGGAAACGGGCACAACGCTGTTGCGAACGCACTTGAGGAGTCTTTTTTATCGCGCGGAATTTCCTGCAAGGTCTGCAATATTTTCCAAAGCAACAAAAGGTTGGAGGCGCTTAATAATGACGCATATTCTTTTGCTTGCAGCAAAATTCCACATCTATATGACTTTGTTTGGAACAAACAACGAAAAAGGAACCCGGAAAAGAGATACACGGGCCTTGGAACATACTTCATCAAGCGTGCTCTCATCCCAAACGCCAATGAAATCAACACTTATGCCCCAGACGTTATTATCTGCACCCATGTTTATGCGAGCAACATTGTTTGCAATCTAAAACGCAACCACAAAATTAACGAGTCAATTCCAACATATACCTTCCTTCTTGATTATTGCGTTTGTCCATATTTTGAAGACAGCATTTTGGTTGATGGGGTTTTCACTCCAAGTGAGATAACCCACCCCGAATTAATAAGCCGAGGATATAACGAAAAGCAACTCCATGCTTTTGGCTATCCAGTAAACAATAAATATTATGCAGAATTTGATAAAACCGCATTACGAAACAAACTAAACATACCACAAGATGCTATGGTTGCCCTATCCCTTAATGGTGGCAACGGAATTGGAAAAGCAGAAAAACTGATTTCAATTTTGAACAAATCGCAAATTCCAAATCTATATATAATTAATGTTTGCGGGAAAAACCAAAAACTAAAAAACAAAATTGACAGACTGGTTAAAAAAGAGAATTATCAAAATGTCTTGAATATGGGCTTCAGCAAAAACATTGAGGAACTTATGGCTTCGTCAGACATTTTGTTCACCCGCGCCGGAAGCACCTTTTTAAGCGAAGCCGTTCAAATGAACCTAGTCCCTATCATAAGAGAAAGAACCCAGGCTAATGAAACGCTTAACAAAAAGTTATTCTTAAAACAAAACATTTGCTATGAAATGAAAAAACTAAGCGACGCGCCAAAAGTGATTAAAGCAATACTAAACAGCCCTGAGGACCTTGCAACAAAGAAACAAAACCTTAAATCTTTTAACAAACCATATGGCCTAAACAAGGTAATTGAATATATCTTAAAAGCCAACAAACAATAAATATTGGGTTTTATGACAAATTTTCAACTTTTTTGCAACTTTTTATATAATTTTGAATAAAAACACAAGAAAAAATCACCATATTTTGCAGTTTTTGCATTAAATGGTGATTTTTTGCTCTTAATTAACTTTATGGCGTCAACCTGTCAGGGCCCCTAAACAGGAATTGTGTTTCTTTAAGACTCTGAAGATTAAGAAGAAGCATTGTTATTCTATCAACGCCAATTGCAAAGCCCCCGTGTGGTGGCATTCCATATTT
>JAFSVR010000009.1 GCA_017444895.1 Clostridia bacterium | reverse complement strand
GTTGAAATAAAAATTAATTATGGGCCTTCTTTTGATTATGAACTTCCAGTTCCAGATTTTGATGCGAAGTTCACCAAAGAACTGGAAAAAAGCGAACTTGATATTGTTCATATTCATTCGCCATTTGCCATTGGAAGAATAGGTGTTGATTATGCTGCAAAACATAATATTCCAGCCATTGTTACAATGCATTCTCAATATAAAATGGATTTTTATAAAGCAACAAAAAGCAAGTTTTTGACGAATCAACTGCTTAAAAATGTTATGTTGGTTTATAATCGCTGTGATGAATACTATGCTGTTAATAGCAAGATTGCAGAGGTTTATTATGATTATGGTTCAAAGCACATGCCTAAGGTTCAGCGCAATGGGACAGACCTTCTTCCTGTTGAAAATGAAGCAGAGGCCATAAAAACCGTTAATGAGAAGTTTGGTATTAAGCCGGAAACCCCAGTGTTTCTGTTTGTTGGAAGAATCAATGCAATAAAAAACATTTTCTTTATTGTTGACTCGCTTGCTCTTCTTAAAGATGTTGACTATAAGATGTTGTTTGTTGGCGATGGGCAAGATATGGAAAAGCTTGAAAAGCACGTCCGCAAACTTGGGATTGAAGACAAAGTGGTTTTGACAGGTAAGATTATGGATAGAAATCTTTTGCAGGCTATTTATCTGCGTGCAAAGCTTTTCTTGTTTCCGTCTGTTTATGACGCAAGTTCATTGGTTCAAATTGAGGCTTCAAGCCAAAAAACCCCAACTTTGTTTATTCGTGGTTCAGCAACCAGTTCAACCGTAACCGAAAATGTTAATGGATATATGAGTGAGGCAAAGACTGAAAGCTTTGCTGAAAAGATCCGTGAAATCTTGGCAGATGAGGAACTATATCAAACAGTTGCGAATAACGCTTTTAAGGATTTATACATAACTTGGGACGACTGCGTTAAGGAAATGTATGAAAAATATCTCTACCAAATTGAGAGATATGCAAGAAAAGTTAGAATGCTTCAAATCTTGAAAGAAAGCAAGAAAAGAATACCAAAACGCACTCCCGCAAAGCACAAAAGCAGTGCGAAGCAGGGCAGGGCAAAGAAGCAGAATTCAAAATAGAAAAAGAAAATAAAAAAACCTCTTATGATTAAGAGGTTTTTTAAGTTTGAAACTATTTGTTCAAACCGTCTTTGAATGCTTTACCAAATTTGAAAGCAGGAGCCTTGCAAGCAGCAACTTTAACTTTAGCCCCAGTCATAGGGTTTGTGCAAGTTCTTGCAGGTTTCTGTTTAGCTTCATAAGTTCCGAAGCCAACTAAAGCAATCTTTTGGTTCTTTTCCATTGCTCCATAAACAGTTTTAACATATGCATCATAGAAAGCTGTTGCATCTTTGATTGTTGAACCTGTTTCACCGGCGATAGCCCTTAAAAATTCGCTTTTGTTCATTGTAAAGACCTCCTTAAATTACAAGATTTTTCTTAATCTTGTTACACTAAGTGTAGCAAATTTTAAGTGTTTTAGCAAATAAATTTTAGCGTTTTTCATAAAAAAAGCGGTTTTTCTTAGATTTTATCTAATAAAAAGCCACTTTTTGTGCCTGGAGCACTAATTTTTATTAATACTTTCTCTATCCAATGATGCCAACAACGTTTTCCCATGTTTCTGGGAAAAACATTGAGAGGACAACAATTGCGCACATGATTATGAACACCAATTGAACTGCAAAGCCTTTTCCAGATGTGAATTCAAGCCCAACAATTCCAACAACAATGAGTGGAGCCCAGGTTCTCACAACATTAAAAATATTAAGCAGTTCATCGGTTAAAAATGGCCACTTTGCATTGATAACCAAAACAACATAAGCAGCCACGGTTAAAAATGCACAGATTCCACCAAGCCAGTCTAGCGCAATCTTCATTGAAGAACGTTTATCTTCTGCCATAAAACAACCTCCTATCGTTTCCTTTCATTTATAGAATAAAAGGAAACAAAACAAAAGTCAAGTTGTATTTAATTTTTTCAAAAAATATTGCAATTTAGAAAAAATGTAGTATACTTTAGACGCGTAGTTTTTTATTGTTTTAAGGAGAAATTATGTTAAAGGAAACGAACAACACCATAGTTGCACTTTCAACTCCACTTGGTAGTGGGGCAATTTGTGTTGTGAGAATGAGTGGGGAAGATGCAATTAAAATTGCAGACAAACTGTTCGCAAACAGCAAGGGCAAAAAGCCAAGTGAGTTTGTTTCAAGGATGATGGAACTGGGAGAGTTTAAGGCTGATGGCTTTTGCGAGCAAATCCTATGTGTTGTTTTTCGTGCACCAAACAGTTTCACTGGCGAGAACTTAGTTGAGTTTCAATGTCATGGTGGAATAAGGATTGCAGATGGCATAATTAAGAGTTGTATATCTCATGGCGCAACAATGGCAACAGCGGGCGAGTTTTCGAAGCGTGCATTTATCAATGGGAAGATGAGTTTGGAAAAAGCCGAAGGCATGATGGATATGATAAATGCTGAAAGTGAAGCCGAGATACGAGCCGGCTATGATCTTTTGAAGGGAAAGGTTGGAAAAGAAACGATTTGGGCTCAAAACAAACTGGTTGACCTTCTTAGCGAGGTTGAAGTTAGTTTTGATTATCCAGAGGAAGATATAGAATACGTAACCAAAGAAAAAGTTCAAAAAGTAGCAAGTGAAATTATTGCAAAACTAAACACCCTCATTGAAACTTCGGAAGTTGGCAAGCAAATCAAAGATGGAATTAGCCTTTTAATTTTGGGTGAGCCAAACGTTGGGAAAAGTAGTTTGCTCAACGCTTTAACACAAACTAGTCGAGCCATTGTTACCGATATTGCAGGAACAACGCGAGACACCATTGAAGAAACACTTTTGATTGATGGGGTTAAGTTCAAAATTATTGACACTGCGGGGATACATAAAACAGAAGATGTTGTTGAAAATTTGGGCATAGAAAGGGCAAAAGATCTGATTAATAGTGTGGATTTGTGCCTTTGCCTTGTTGATTGTAGCAAGAAAAGAAATGAAAAAGAT
This sequence comes from Clostridia bacterium, assembly GCA_017444895.1. Classification (GTDB taxonomy): domain Bacteria; phylum Bacillota; class Clostridia; order Christensenellales; family UBA1242; genus UMGS2070. The sequence goes on along the minus strand of JAFSVR010000009.1, from coordinate 1,537 downwards.
GAAGAGGTGTTGGCGCTGACAAACAATGTTAGTCGCATTGTTGTTGGTAACAAAAAAGATCTTGCAAAAGAGCCAAAACAGGTGGCAGACATATATATTTCAACAGCTGACGAAAAGAGTATTAACGAACTTAAAAAGAAGATTATTAAAACAACGGTTAAGCAAAACATTTCAAGCGGAGTTGTTATCACAAACGCAAGGCATCTTGATGCGTTAAAGAGAGCCAAAAAGCATCTTGAAAAAGCGCTTTCAAGCCTCAAAGATGGAGCAAGTCTTGACCTAGTTTCAATTGATCTTAATCTTGCATATAGTGCACTTGGGGAAATAACAGGAAACACTAGTGGAGAAGATATTATTAGCAGTATTTTTGCAAAGTTCTGTTTGGGAAAATAAAAGATGAAATACGATTCAATTGTTATTGGTGGCGGGCATGCCGGAGTTGAAGCAAGTTTAGCACTTGCACGAACCGGCAACAAAACCCTTCTTATCACTCTCACAAAAGAGAGCCTTTCTTTCATGCCTTGCAACCCATCAATTGGTGGAACTGCCAAGGGACATTTGGTTTGTGAGATTGATGCACTTGGTGGACAAATGGGAATAAGTGCTGACCAGAACTGCTTGCAGATCAGAATGCTTAATATGAGCAAGGGACCGGCCGTATATAGCCTTAGGGCGCAGATAGATAAAAACGCATACCATAGAAACATGCTGAGTATTTGTGAAAACGAGCCTAATCTAGATATCGTTGAAGATGAGGCTTCAAAGATTTTAACAGATGCGAATAAAGTTGTTGGTGTTGAAACCAAGGGTGGCAAAAAGTTTGAATGCAAGAGCGTTATTGTTTGCGTTGGTGTTTATCTTAATTCAAGAACGATAACGGGGCAAAACATTAAAAAGAGTGGGCCAGCGGGGTTTGAAAATGCAACACTTCTCACAAAAAACCTTGTTGAACTTGGCTTTGATGTTAGAAGATTTAAGACTGGAACCCCGCCAAGGCTTGACGGCAAAACAATAGACTATTCTCGTTTTCAGGTTCAAAAGGGAGATAAGAACATTCAATCGTTCAGCTTTTTAACCAAAAAAACGCCGAAGAATATTTGTGTTTGTCATCTTGGCTATACCAATGAAAAAACAAAGAAAATCATTTTAGATAACCTAGATAAGGCACCAATTTATAATGGAGTTATTGATGGAATTGGTCCAAGATATTGCCCATCAATTGAAACCAAAATTGTGCGCTTTGCTGATCACGAAAGGCATCAACTTTTCTTGGAGCCTGAAACCCTTGATACTGATGAAATATATTTGCAAGGAATGAGCACGAGCATGCCAAGCGATATTCAAAAGCAGATGGTTGAAAGTGTTGATGGCCTTGGTAGCACCAAGATAACCAAGTGGGGATATGCTATTGAATACGACTGCATCAACCCGCTCAATCTTTATGCAACGCTTGAATATAAGGGCAAGAAAGGACTGTTTTGTGCTGGGCAGATAAATGGAACCAGTGGATATGAAGAAGCCGGAGCACAGGGCTTGG
>JAFSVR010000008.1 GCA_017444895.1 Clostridia bacterium | reverse complement strand
GCACAAACGGGAACGGGGTCTTTGCACCCAAGAACATTGATCTTGAAAGAGGTTGAAGATGTTTTTGTTTCAATGGGATTTACTGTTGAAGATGGTTTTGAGGTTGAAACCGAATATGACAACTTTGATGCCGTTAATGTTCCGGCAAACCATCCGGCTCGTGATATGCAAGACACGTTTTGGCTTGATAATGGGCAATTGCTTAAAACGCATACGAGCGCTGCACAAAACCGCATATTAAGAAAATATGGAGCGCATTGTAAGGCTATATTCCCAGGCAGATGTTTTAGAAATGAAAGCCTTGATGCGGGCCATGAAAACACGTTTTTCCAAATGGAAGGCATTGTTGTTGATGAAGAGGTTAGCGTTGCAAACCTTATCTACTTCATGAAAGAGATGCTTAAAGGGGTTTTCAAAAAAGATATCAACGTTAGGTTGCGCCCAGGATTTTTCCCATTTACCGAACCATCATTTGAACTTGATGCTTCTTGTGCGTTCTGCGGAGGAAAGGGGTGCCCATCTTGCGGTGGAAGTGGTTGGATTGAACTTTGCCCTTGTGGGATGATTCATCCAAACGTTCTTAAAAATGCAGGGCTTGATCCTGACAAGTGTTCTGGTTTTGCTTTTGGTCTTGGAGCGGATAGGCTTGTTATGCTTAAAACCGGGCTAAATGATATAAGGCATCTAAACTCAGGAAATGTAGGCCTATTAAAACAATTTGGAACGAAGTTATAGGAGAAAGTAAAATGAAGATTTCTTTGAATTGGATAAAAGATTTTGTTGATTTAAGTGGCGTAACAAAAGAAGATATTTATGAAAAACTTAACCTTATGTGCGCTGAAATTGAAAACATGGAAGATAGGGGAGCGGACGTCAAAAATGTTGTTTTTGGCAAGATTTTGGAAGTAAAAAACCATCCAGAATCAACAAAATTGCATGTTTTGAAAGTTGATGTTGGCTCTGAAGTTTTACAAATTGTTTGTGGGGCTCCAAATGTTAGAGTTGGCATGATAACCTGTGTCGCCAGAGTTGGTGGAATGGTTTGCGGAAAGAAGATTGGCGAAGCAAAACTTGCTGGCATTGAAAGCTATGGAATGTGTTGTGCCGAAAGTGAACTTGGGATTGGCGCTGATGACGATGGGATTATTGATGTTGATTTTGATGCAAAGCTTGGTCAGGATATAAAGGAAGTTTGGCCTATTGATGATCTTGTTATTGAGATTGACAATAAAACATTAACAAACCGTCCAGACCTTTGGGGGCATTATGGTTTTGCTCGTGAGTTTGCAGCAATATTTGGAAGAAAATTGAAGGCTCTTGACGGCTTAGACTTATCTAAGTTTGATGGGCTAAGCAAGGTTGAAATTGCCGTTAAGACGCCAGAGTGTATGAGATATAGCGCAATGAGCGTAGGCAACATCACTGTAAAAAAATCTCCTATGGACATGAAGATTCGGCTTAATTATTGCGGAATGAGGGATATCAACCTTTTGGCTGATATAACCAATTACATTATGCTTGAGCTAGGACAGCCAATGCATGCCTTTGATAACACAATTGTTAAAGATATATTGGTAACTGCTAGCAAACCGGGAGATAAGTTGCTGACTCTTGAAGGTGAAGAGCATGAGATTCCAGAAAATGCAACTTTAATTTGCACCAAAAAGGGTGAGCCGGTTGCAATTGCCGGAATTAAGGGTGGCCTTAAAGCGAGCATTAGCGAAACAACTTCAAGCGTTTTGTTTGAATCTGCAACATTTTCAAGCGCAAATATAAGAAAAACCAGCCGAACAATAGGCTTGATCACTGATGCAAGCCTCAGATATGAAAAATCACTTGATCCAGAGTTAACAAAAATTGCTCTTGCAAGGCTTTTGTATGTTCTACATAATGTTGATGATGGCATAATTGTAACAAGTTCATTTAGCGATGTATATAATTACCACTATGACACAATAAAATTAACAACAACTGCAGAATTTATATCGAAAAGAATTGGTGTTAATGTGAAAGAAGACAAAATTCTGCAAATACTTGGCAGTTTAGGCTTCATTTGCACAAAAAACGGCAAAGAAATTGAAGTTGTTGTTCCGTCATTCAGAGCGACTAAGGATATAAGCATTAAAGAAGATTTGGTTGAAGAAGTTGCAAGAATGCTCAACTACGGAACATTTGAAGCAAAACCTCTTGCGCTTAGTGTTGAGCCAGTTGTTCAAGATTTTGAAAATAGCATGGAGTTTAAGGCCAAAAAACTGCTTGCTTCAAAATATGGTGCCAATGAAGTTCATACTTATATTTGGAATTATGAACAATTTAATAAAGAACATAAAATTGATACAACACCTATTTTGCACTTACTAGACACGCGGAATGCTGGGCAAAGTGGCATAAGAACAATGCTTGTTCCAACACTGCTTAAGCTGGTTGAGGAGAATAAGGACACAGAAGGGGGAAGGGTTAAGATTTTTGAAATTGGCAGGTGCGTTCCGGCGCTTGATGAAAACAAGCTTGCAATTGAAGAAAAACATCTTGCAATTGCTTTTGCAAGCAACGTTGAAACCGAAGAAGAACTTGCGGTTGCAATTAAAAACTATTTGGCAGATTTTGCTTTCAACTATGTTGGAGCAACTTTAACCTTTAAGCATTCAGAAACACCTCTTAACTTTATGCATATCGTTAATACTGCTGATGTATATTTTAACGATAAAAAACTTGGATATCTTGGTGTTGTTAATCCAATGACAACAAAAACAATAGACAAGAAACTTAGGATTGTTTGTGCTGAGGTTGATTTTAGAGAGCTTTGCAAATGTAGGAATTATCCAAAGAAAGTTAAAGTTCCAAGCCAATACCAAAGTTCCCATCTTGATCTCAACTTCCTTGTTCCAAAGACTGAGTTATATGGAAATGTTATAAGCGCACTTGGTAAAATCAGGAGCAGAATTTTGGTTAAATATGAGCTTATTCAAATTTTTGAAAGCGAGGCTTTGGGAGAAAATAAGAGCATGCTGTTTAGGTTTGAAATTAATGGCAAAGACCATAACCTAACGAGCGCAGAAATTGATGGATTTATGAATGATGTTATTGCAATAATGCAAAAAGCCGGATATCCATTAAAAAACTAAAAATCGCAAATTAATAATGTAGAAACTGCAAAAGAAGCATAAAAAGTTAAAAAAATAGGGAACAACCCCTATTTTTTTATAATATCTAAAGCGAGTTCAAATGGTTTTGATGGATTCTGTTTCTTTAATATAAGAAGGCAAACCATGGCGATAATAAAACAAATGGTGGAGGCAACTATATAATAAACTTTTTGAGGAACAAGCAGACTTGAAATGAATAGGAATCCGCTTGCAATAAAAAACGGTTTTGCTTTTTCATGGGTTGGCTTGCTGTTTATTCTACTCAAAATACTTTTCCGTTTTTCAGGCTGCTCCATTTTTATTGGAAAGCATTTTAATTCTTTTAGAAGTGCATATGTTTCATATTTGTCTAAAACTGTTATATATTGATTTACAATCAACTTGCATTCGCCACACAATATTATAATTTTGCTTGCCTTGAGCTGAACTGATGTTTTAATGATGCTATAATATTCAGCCTCGCTTAATTCTTTTGTGCTATAACATGGGCAGATGGCAATTTGCTTTTCAATATTGAATAAGCAGTCTTTGTTTATTTGGAGATTGAGCAAAGGATGAAGCGCCCTTTTGAAAAATAATAAAGTTTTTTGTTTAGGTGTTTCAAGAAAATGAGCCAAGCAACTGTCCATGTGTTTCAGTTCGGCTTTACGCAAACTAAGGCGATTGTTTTTAATTTTAAGGTTGTGAAACAACTCGGTCAGAATTATTGAAAAGACCATTCCGGCCAGAAAACAACTAAGCCATACGTTTTTAAGAAAATGCTTAATATATATGAACGCGAAAATGCCTGCAATAAGTGCAAGCATAAGGCGATTAATAATGCGCGCTAGATTGCTTGTTTCCATTGAATCAATTTTGTCTGTTTGGTATTAAAATATACTTATCAGTTGCAAAATTACTTAGTTATATTGTATAATGTTGACAGGTGAGATATGTTCTTTAAGAATCAAAACAAGTTTTCGAGTGATGGTCTTGGAGATTTGGCAAGCATGATTGATTTTGCAATGCTAGATTCGCGTGCCACTGAAAAAGACATTATTAGCAGTTGCAATATTGCATATAAAAACCGCTATCATGGCATAGAGGTTTTTCCTTGTTATGTTAAAACGTGTAAAGAATATATCTCAAGAAAACTTGATGATGCCGTTAGCGTTGTCTGTGTTATTGACTTTCCTTTTGGCACGGCAACCATGCAAGATAAAATTCATCAAGTAAAGACTGCATTTGCTGATGGTGCTGATGAAGTTGATGTCTGCATAAACACTGGTGACATCATTGATGAAAACTATAAAGAAATTAGAGGTTTATTGTTAAGAGTTTGCCGTCTTGCAAAGCATAAAATTGTTAAGGCTGTTATAGAAGCAAGCTATCTTGATAGGGAGCAGGTCAATAAATTGTGCAGGGTTCTGTTAAAAACAAAAATTGATTTTGTTATGGCAAACACGGGTTTTGGACAATCGGGTGTTACACCTGAAGACGTTGAACAACTCAAAATTGCGCTGAAAGATAAAATTGCTGTTAAGGCGTCTGGTGGCATTGCAACAAAAGCGGATGCCAACAACATGATAAGAATGGGTGCAACCAGAATTGGAACAAGTAGGGTTTTATAATGGAAAAGTATATAAGTGATTCTGATAAAAAAACTGCAAAATTTGCAAAAAAACTTGCAAAAACTTGCAAAAAAGGTGATATTTTATTGCTGTATGGCGATTTGGGGGCGGGGAAAACCGTCTTTGCAAAAGGCTTTGTAAGTCATTTTTCAAGGGCGAGTGTTGTTTCTCCAACATTTACGATAGTAAACACTTATCCTGGGAAAACACCTGTTTATCATTTCGATTTATATCGCATTGAGAATCCTGCTGAACTTGAACAAATTGGTTTTGAAGACTATTTATACGGTGGTGGCATATGTTTAATTGAGTGGCCAGAAAAAGCGCAAAATTATCAATTTGAGAATGCAAAAGTGGTCAAAATTATTAAAATTGATGAGGATACACGTGAAATTGTAGTGGGTGATTAGTATGAAGATTTTATTGTTTGATTGCGGTTATGGGAACAAGGTTATGCTTTATTGCGATGGCGAAATTCTTGTTCCAAAGGTTGAAAATAGAGAGCCAACTAGCGATAAGATTTTGCTTGATGTGAGTGAGGTTTTGAAAGCGAAAAAAATTAAGTTGCAGGATGTTGATTGTTTTGCTGTTGTTCTTGGACCGGGGAGTTTTACTGGGCTAAGAGCGAGTGTAACAATGGTTAAGGCTCTTGCAATTGCTCTTGATAAGAAGATTGTTGGTATCACGAGTTTTCAGGCCCTTGAATATAATGCGAAAGGGGATACAATTCTTGTTTTAGATGGGTTTGGCTCTTTTGTTTATATGCTTTATGGTTGTGAGGCAAAATGTGAGCAGATTGAAAACGTTAGGGCTTTTATTTCAAAAAAATTTTTGAGCGTTTATGCGGGATCGCAAGCGGTTATTGATAAGCTTGGTGTCACTGGTACGGTTTGCAAATATGCGCCATTTAGTGCGGTTATATCTAAGGTTGAAAAGGGCGAGTTTTATGATGCTGGGCAATTAGAGCCAATTTATTTGAGGGCGAGCCAAGCAGAGATTGAAAGGGAGAAAAAACTTAAAAATGATAAAGATTAGGCAAGCAACTGTTGCCGATTGTGAGGCAATTTTAGAAATTGAAAAGGCTGTTTTTGGTGAAGAAACAGAGGAAACGTTAGAGAGGGCAATAAAGAGCCCAACATTCAAATATTTTGTTGCGGTTGATGAGGATGCTATTGTTGGATATGGAGCGGTTAATATAATGCTTGGCGAGGCTGAGATTTTAACAATTGCCGTTCCTGAAGAGAATAGGCGAAATGGAATTGCTTCTCTTGTTCTTGAAAAAATGATTGAAAGAGCAAAGAAAGATAAGGCTGAAAAACTCTTTTTGGAAGTTGATATAAAGAATAAACCAGCGATTGAGTTATATAGAAAATTCAAATTTCAGGAAATCGCTCTCAGGGAAAACTATTATAAGCGCAAAGATGGGAACTATTCAGATGCAAAAATAATGTTTTTGAATCTTGAATAAAAAAGCGTCCGATTCAAAAGATGATATTATTAAAGCGGAGGATGGCGTGGAAATAATAACATTTGGCGAATTGGGAAGAAAAGCGATTGTGTTTTTGCATGGTTGGGGCGGAGATTTTAATTCGTTTTCATACTTTGCAAAGGAACTTTCAGATAAATATTTTTGCATAGTTGTTAACTTCAAATCTATGATGTTTGGAGATGAGGTTCTTGCCATGCAAGACTTTGCTGATAGGCTTAAAACAAAATTGGATGATTTTGGATATGATAAATTTACTTTTGTTGGGCATTCTTTTGGTGGAAGGGTTATTGCTAAACTAGCTTCGTTTTCGCCAGAAATTATCGAAAAAGTTGTGTTAATTAGCGTTGCCGGCTTGCCTAGAAGGCAAAAACTGTGTTATCATTTAAGAGTCAGGTGGTTTAAGATTGTTAAATGGCTAGCAAAAAGGGGGCTTGTTAATCCTCAAAGGCTTGAAAAATTTGGCTCAAAAGATTACAGGGCTCTTTCGCCAAATGCAAAACAAACATTTAACAATATCATTAAGGAAAACTTGACAAAATGCTATAAATCAATCAATGTTCCAACGCTCATATATTGGGGTGAAAAAGACAAGGAAACCCCGATATATATGGCCAAAAAGTTGAATAAGATTATTGCAAATAGTGGGCTATACGTTGATAAAAATGCAGGCCATTTTTGTTATCTTGAAAACCCACAAGCGTTTGTTAGAGCAGTTAGAATTTTTATGGAGAAAGTGTTATGAACTTAAACTTATTGCTTGCAGAACCAATGGATATGCCGGCGCCTCTTGGCTTCGACACTTGGCTTACTTTTTGGATGGTGATTGTTGTCAGTGTTGTTAACGGCGCAATGCTGTGTATGGCGGGGTATAGGTTCTTGCAGGTTTTGCAATTATCAAACTATCGCCTTTCTGGTTTTTTCACTTGGATTAAGGAAGACAAGGGAAAACAATGGGGACGTTTGCTTGTTTTGTCGTTTTTAAGCTCGGCAGCATTGCTCGTTACTAATGTTTTGCTTGAAAACTTTATCGTTTATAAGATTATGACATATTTGGGGCTGGTGTTTTACTTTTTGTTTGTTACGATTTTTGTTGCAAACCAGTTTAATGTTCCAAGAAAAACACCACTTCAAAACACACATAGGATGAACAGGCTTGTTGGGGTTTTGTTCCTCTTGATTTTCTTATCAACAATTTTTATGCTTAATTTCACAACAATCTATATCCCATATTTCAGATATGGTGCGGTTGGATTAACGCCGGTTTTAATACCTGTATTCATCTTGATTTCATATTTTATTACGCTTCCTTTCGAGAAGATAATAAACAGAAAGTTTGTTATGAAAGCTGAAAACAAACTCAGTGAATATAAGGATTTAATCAAGATTGGGATAACAGGAAGTTATGCAAAAACCTCAGTTAAAAACATTCTTTCAGCCATGCTTCAAACAAAGTATGCCGTTTGTGCTTCGCCATATAGTTTCAACACTTTGCTTGGAATTTCAAAAACAATAAACGAAAACCTTAAACAGCATCACCAAGTTTTGATATGTGAGATGGGTGCAAGATATAAAGGGGATATTGCGCAAATATGTGATTTAGTTAAGCCACAAATAGGTGTTTTAACGGGCATCGGGAATCAGCATTTGGCAACATTTAAGACGGTTGAGGGGCTGTGTGAAACAAAGTTTGAACTGGCTAAGGCGGTTGGCAAAAATGGGGCAATGTTCTTTAATTGCGATAAAGAAAACATGTTACCTCTATACGATAAATTTGATGGCGAAAAATATGCCTCAAACATAAACTCAAAAGAGGGCGAGTTATATATTGAGGGCCTTAAAGTTACGGCAAATGGAAGCGAGTTTAGGCTCTGCTCTGGCAAAGAAAAGGTTGAATGTAAAACGGCAATGCTGGGGGAACATAATGTTTCAAATATCTTGTTATGCGCCATGGTTGCCAAGCATCTTGGCCTTACTCTTGAAGAAATTGCCTCTGCAATTGCAAAAATAACTCCAGTTTCTCATAGGCTTGCACTTTTGCCATCAGCAAATTCACTTATTGTTCTTGATGATGCATATAATGGAAGCGAAGACGGCTCTAAGGCCGCTTTGAAAGTTTTAAGTGCGTTTGACGGCAAAAAATTTGTTATAACCCCAGGTCTTGTTGAACTGGGAGCGAGTCAGTTTAATTCCAACTTTGAATTTGGAAGAAACATGGCGGGTGTTGCAGACTACGTTATTATTACTGGTGTTATTAATTATGACGCCATCTCGTCTGGGTTGATATTTGCTGGATTTGATGAGGGCAAAATATATCGTGCAGGAAGTATTAATCAAGCAACCGAGATTTTAACGGGCATTGCAAATGCGGGAGATGTTGTTTTGTTTGAAAATGATTTGCCAGATAATTACGCTTAAAACCAAAGGGGGATTATGGAAAATCTGGCAATAATATTCGGCGGAGATTCGGCTGAGCACGAGATTTCTGTTATAACAGCACTTCAAATAATTTCAGGTTACACTAAGGAAGAATTCAACGTTCTTCCTATTTTTTTGTCTAAAAATGGAGAGTGGTTTTTGGCAAAAAGAGAGGGGCTCTGTGGGCATGATTTTGCACAAACGCCACTAAGCCCTCATAAGTTCAAAAAAGTGTTTTTAAGGCTTGGGCAGAACCTATTATTCTTTGCGAGTGGTAGAAAACGAAAACCTATAAAAATTGATGTTTGTATCAACTGTTGTCATGGTGGGCTGGGGGAAAATGGCAACCTTGTTGCAATTCTGAGCGAATGCAATATCCCCGTCAGTTCGCAAGGTGCTTTGGGCCTCGGTGCAACTTATGACAAGGTTTTTTCAAAACTGGTTTTGAAAGGGGCAAACATTGAAACGCTTGATTGTGTTAAGATCTATAAGGACGAGTGGGAAACCGCTCCAACAAAAATTATTTCAACGCTTGAGAAAATGCGTTATCCTCTTATTGTTAAGCCGGCCAGGCAGGGCTCAAGCATTGGTGTTAGCGTTGCAAAAACGCCAACAGATTTGGTTAAGGCGATAAAACTTGCACTTGAGTTTGATACCAAAGTGTTGGTTGAAAAAGCGTTGACTAATTTCATTGAATTCAATTGCTCTGCGCTTGGAGCAGTGGGTCTTGAACCCATTATGGTGTCTAAGGTTGATTGCCCGAAACGCATTCATGAAATTTTAAGTTTTGAAGACAAGTATGTTTCAGGACAAAAAAAGAGAGGGAAAGGCATAAAGTCCTTTTCTCTTGCTGGCCAACAAAGGGAATTTTTGAAGGGCGGGCTTGAAAAGAAAATTCAAGACACAACCATAAAGGTTATGGAGGCTTTTGAGCTTAGTGGGGTGATTCGTGTTGATTATCTCTATGATATCAAGCGCAAAAAACTTTATGTTAATGAGGTTAATTCGGTGCCTGGTTCCCTTGCGTTTTATTTCTGGATTAAAGAGGGGCTTGAAATTAATGACCTTGTTGAGAAATTGATTAAAATTGCAAAATATAATTATCAAAAAAGGTTCGTGTTAAATAAGGATTTTCACACATCAATTCTATAGCTAATAATACAGTTTCTCAATTTCTTTGCAGGTGTTTGATAAACTTTTTGCAAGCTGTTTTGGGGAGATGATTTTTAATTTGTTGCCAAAACAGAGAAGGCGGTTTATCAATCCACTATTTAGTGTTGCGCTGAATGTTAGTTTTGCATTTTGCTTAAGAAAACTTATTTGAATTTTGTCGCCCAGCCAGTCATATAGTTCTGGCAAAATTGAATACTTTGCAATAATTGTTACTTTTTCACTTGGAAAACCACCAACAAGCCAAGGCTTATTTTCTAGATTAATATCCATTTTTTCAAACACTTCACCAGTTTCTGCAATGCTTTCAATTCTTGAACATTTGAACAACCTAAATGCTTTTTTGGCCCTGCAAAATGCATATAAATACCAAACGCCATCTTTAAGAAGGACAAAATATGGGTTAATGGTGCGAATTGTTGGTGTTTCATTGCGATCGGTGTATTTGATTTTTATGGCTTTTTGCGTTTTGCAAAAAGATTCTAGAGATAGTATTTTTTCGCTGTTAAGACCAACGGCTCCCCAGGGGAGATTGTCGATGATGATGCTGTTATCGTTGCCGGCAATCTTTTTGTTGCCAGCGTCATTAAGCGCCTTGTCAATTTTATCTTTAAGACTTCTGGAAGTTACATCTAGGTTGGATATTTCAGTTCCCGAGAGAAATGCACGCATTCTTGCAATTTCGTTTGTTGTGAAATAATTGCTTGCGAGGTTGAAACTGGGCATAATTTCAATGCCTCCGTTTCGCCCCTGCGAGCAATATAGTGGGATTCCCGAAGAAGACAAAATGGTGCAATAGCGATAAATTGTTTTTCTTGAAACTTCAAACTTTTCGCTTAGGTCTGCACACGAACATTTTTTGTTTCTTATCAGTTCCATTACGATTCCAATTGCCACAAAATTATTCATAGCATTAATATAGTTAAGGTGGGGAAGTTTTGCAATAATTTTTGAACATTTGTTCAAATTTTGTGCATATTGCACAGATTGGCTGAAAGTTAATTTTGTGTTTAATTTGTTTGCCAAGCGTAAAAAATATATTTATAATAGTAATTGATATGTTCGGGAAAATTTCGGATAAAACAAAAAGGGATGCATATTTGAAAGCTCTTTCTTCTGAAAGGGCTGATTATGAGGCGGAGCAAAAAGCCAAGAAAAGCGCCCCTTCTTTTGATGTTGGTTTGGGAGAGGTTGAATCTTATAAGAATCCTGAAGGTAGAACTGTTGTTTCTGGGAAAGAGGCAATCAAACTAGCAGGGAAAAATTTGGCTTTTTCTGGAACGTATGACCAACGTGCAATAATTGATAAGAAAACTGCGGATATGCGGTTTTATTCTAATTGGCGTGATAGGCTTGATGAACTTGAAAATGATGTTGAACCAGATGAGAAAGATGAAGAGCAAGATGAAATTCTCAATTTTGACCTAGATGGGGCAGATGGAGATGAAAATGGAAGAGAGCCAGGGATAGACGGCAATGACACAACACTTTTTGCTCAAAACAAAGATAGGTCAACAAAATCATTTCTTGATTCTTTGATGCCATCAAGCACAAGGCAAGAAGGGGAAGATTCAACTGGTGATTTATTAAATAGTCTGTTTGCAAATAGACGAAGAAATCAGCACCTTAGAACAAAAATTGAAGATGCTGAAGATGTTGATCAAACCCAACGCAAATCTTTTATCAACACAAACATTGCTTCGGCATATGCTAATAGTAAAAACAAATTTGGTGAAGATTTTGAAGATGATAATTTTGATGACTCTGAGGCTGAGGATGAGGATGTTTGGGATGAATTGCCAGAGCTAGAGGAAGAACCAGAAGAAGTTGAGGAACCAGAGCCAGAGGTCGTTAAACCAAAGATTCCTGAAAAGAAGGCTAGCGTTTCAAAGCCAGCGGAAAAATCAAAGAAAACTACAACCCCAAGAAAGAAGAAGAAAAAATATGACGCAGATATTATTGGCGTCGGTGATTTTTTCACAGTTAGGTAGCGAAAATGAAATTTTTGAATAAACTTAAAGAAGTGGCATTGTCTATTTTGCCCATTGTTGTTATTTGCCTTTGCGTGCATTTATTTGTTTATGGGTTTAGTAGTGATGTCTTTTTTTCGTTTTTAATTTCAAGTGTTGTTATCATTTTCGGTGAAACCCTGTTCTTTTTGGGTGTTGACACTTCCATTATTCCAATGGGGGAAATTGTTGGGGAGAGTTCCAACAAATCCTCTTCAAAATTTCTTGTTCTTATTCTATTTGGCTTGATTTTTGGGATGTTTGCGACTATTGCAGAACCAGACGTTTCGGTTCTTGCAGGGCAAGTTAGTGGCGTTGGAGTTCAAATTGCCAAAACAATCTTTGTGTTCTTAATTGGCTTTGGCGTTGGCGTTTTTGTTGCGTTTGCATTGCTTAGGATAGTTCTAAAATGGAGCCTAAGATATGTTCTATTAACTGTTATGGCAGTTGTTGTTGTTCTTGTTATTTTGAGCAATGAAACCGCTGTTGCAATTGCTTTTGATGCGGGTGGGGCAACAACAGGCATCATAACTTCACCATTCTTGATTGCCATTGCATCTTCGCTTGCAAGAAACACATCTCCTAATAAGACTGATGATTCTTTCGGCGTTATTGGTATTGCCTCTTTGGGGCCGGTTCTTGCCTTGCTGTTTTACTTCCTTATTGGTGGCGTTAACATTGGTGCAAGTTCTGCATCTGCTGGTTCAGAGGCCTCTGTTTATGGTGTAATGCTAAATGAACTTGAAGCAACAAGTATGTCGGTTTTGCCACTCATTGGCTTCTTCTTTATCTATGAACTGATTTTTGTTAAGTTGCCAAAGAAGAAAAATTTCTCACTGCTAATTGGTTCACTCGTAACGTTTGTTGGGCTGTATCTTTTCTTGTTTGGAATTGATTTTGGTTTCACTCAAATGGGAACTGCAATGGGTGAATTCTTGTCTGGGATTAGCCCTGTTGTTGCCGTTGTTTTTTGTGCTGTTTTGGGCTTTGTTATAACTTTTAGCGAACCAGCTGTTAAGATTCTGGGAAAACAGATTGAAGAAGTTACGGGCGGGTTTATTAAAACAAAAGTTGTTTTGATTGCAATTGCAATTTCCCTTGCTTTTGCCATTGGTTTAAGTGCTGTTAAAATCATGCTTAACATTAACTTCAACTATATCATTGTTGGCGGGTATCTTCTTGCAATGCTGTTAATGCTTTTCTCTTCACCGGTTTTCATTGGAATTGGGTTTGATTCGGGTGGCGTTGCCAGCGGGCCAATAAGTTCAGCGTTTGTTTTGCCTCTTATGATTGGGCTTGCTTCAGGAACTGGGGGGTTTGGTGTTATTGCACTTGTAAGTTTGATGCCAATTCTTGTTCTTGAAACCTTGGGTATTGTGTATAAGATTAAGATTTACGCTATTGAGAAGCGCAGTGAAAGGCGTGCCCTCAGAATCGCATACGATATTGGCATGCTATCTCAAACAGACATGTTGAAGAAAGAATGGCAAAATGCCAAGAATAAAAAAAGGAGGCAAGCAGATGCCGGCAAAAGAGCTTAAAAGCAAAGCACCAAAAAAGTTTTTGCTGAAAAATGTTAATGACCTTAATATGTGCGTCTTTATTGTTAAAAGACATCT
>JAFSVR010000007.1 GCA_017444895.1 Clostridia bacterium | reverse complement strand
GTAACAATCACCATCAACAAAGATGGCAGTGCATATTCTAACTCAACAATCAAAGTTGCATTGTATCAAGATTCAACCAAGAAATATGGTGAAACAACATGCTCAAGTTCAAGCACAGTGTCATTCAGCACAGTAACAGCTGGAACATACACAGTATGGGCAAGCCACTCAACAAGGCTTCCAGGAACATTACAGAACACTGGAGTTAGCGTCACAGTAAGCGGAGCCTCAACCACTGGAACGGTTAATTACTATACATTAACCAAGAGCCAGGGAACAGGAACAACGCTTACAATCAAGACAGTAAACAGCAGTGGAACAGCAATGTCAAATGGAGATGTTGTAAGGCAGGGCGCAGCAGTTTATGAAACAGCATCACTTAATGATGGATACAAGTCGCTAGTAACTGATGTATATAGAACAAGCGCAAGTGGAACGAAGGTTACCGTAACAAGCAATGTATTCACAATGCCAGCATACGGAGTAACCGTTGCATCAAGCGCAACTCCAAACACATATACAGCATATTTCGTTCAGGGTGTCCAAACAGGAAGTGCTGCATCAACAAGATCTAAGAGCATAACTGGTGGATCAGCTGGTGTAACTAAGTTCGCAGGAACGAACACAACAGCATCTAACCAAAGCACAACAGTAACTTATGCACAGAGTTATACATTAGCTTATGATAGTTCAAAAGTTGCAACTGGCTATACGTTTGCTGGATGGTATATCTACACTAGCGATGCAATAGCAAGTGCAACATTGATCAGTGGATCAAACGTAGCAAGCTACAGCCTAGCATATAACTATGCCGGCAACAGATACTTCTACGCATTGTTCACTGCAAATAGCTACACAGCATACTTCGTTCAAGCATTGGATGGAACCAAGAGCACAACTGGTGGATCAAGTGCATTCGCCGGAACGGCTTCAACAGCATCTAACCAAAGCAAAACGGTTTACTACGCAACTGCATACACCTTAACTGCATCTGCTTCAGCTGGCTATACGTTTGCTGGATGGTATATCTACACTAGCGATGCAATTGGAAGTGCAACATTGATCAGTGGATCAAACGTAGCAAGCTACAGCCTAACATATAACTACACAGGCAATAGATACTTCTATGCTAAGTTCACCGCAAACAGCTATAACGTAACCTTGAAGGCGGGCACAGGAACAACAACATGCTTAACTTCAAACGGAACGTTTAATGCAACAGACAAAACAAGTACAGTAAGCACAGGTTCAACTGTAACGCTATATGCTAAGCCAAACAGTGGATATAACGCACCAACGTTCAGCGTAACGAGCGGAACTGCAACGCTCTCAGCCGTAACGAACAGTAGCGGAACATATTCAGTAACGGCAAGTGCATACACAGCGGCATTCACAGTAACAGCAAGTGCAACCGCTAAGACTTATACCGTAACGCTCTACGTATTCTATGAATCAACAACTGCTAACTCATACACAGCGGGTAACACTGGTATAACATGCAGTGAAGGTTCATACGCGTCAAGCAAATACACAATCAGCAACGTAACCGACACACGAGTTACGGCGAAGACCTTAACAGTAACTCGTCAAACCGGCTTCACAAGTGGAACGGTAACCTGGTATTCCGGAACATCAAGTTCAGGAACGAACCTTGGAACTGGAACAACGAGCCCAAGCCTAACGGTAACAGCTGATACAAACTTCGCAGCATATGTAACAAGAAACCGCTATACAGTAACCTTAACAAACGGAACTGGAATTAGTGGAACAACCGGTGGCGGAACTTATCTGCATGGAACAAGTGTTGCAATTGATGCAACCGTTAAGGCTGGATACACTTGGAGCAAATGGACAGTAACGTCTAGTGGGGCAGATGCCTCAACAACAAAGGCATGGACGGCAACAAGTTCAATCACATCTAACCTTGGTTACACAGCAAATACAACAGCAAACAGCTATAACGTAACCTTGAAGGCGGGCACAGGAACAACAACGTGTTTAACTTCAAACGGAACGTTTAATGCAACAGACAAAACAAGTTCTGTAAGCACAGGTTCAACTGTAACGCTATATGCTAAGCCAAACAGTGGATATAACGCACCAACGTTCAGCGTAACGAGCGGAACTGCAACGCTCTCATCAGTAACGAACAACAGCGGAACATATTCAGTAACGGCAAGTGCATACACAGCGGCATTCACAGTAACAGCAAGTGCAACCGCCAAGACCTACACGGTTACGGTTTACGTCTTCTATCAAAATGCTGCTGATGCTAACTATACGGCTGGCAACAGCGGTATAACAATAACGGGTTCAACAACCGGAACAGTCGGTGGATATAACTCAACTAATAAGTACTATCAAATAACCGGCGTAACTGATAGCAACGCAAACAGCAACAGCACAACGATAACCGCAACCAAACAAACTGGTTTCGGAAGCGGAACAGTAACCTGGTATTCTGGAACAAGCAGTTCAGGAACAAGCCTTGGAACTGGCGACACTAAGAAAATCTCAGTTACGGCAGACACAAACATTGCTGCATACGTAACGAGAAACACCTATACAGTTTCATACTACTCAACATCAACATCTTCAACCTACACAACAGGAACGTATAGATATAACCAAACATACAGCCTTCCAACGGCGCCAACCGCAACTGGCTACACCTTCATCGGCTGGAGCACATCAAACGATAACTCAACCGATTGGACGAGTGGGGACAAAACTTGTACGGCTGCAACATCATGGTATGCAGTTTGGAAGAAAGTTTGGACGTTTAATGACACATCATCAAGCACGGTTACCGACACGGTTAACTATAAGTGCTCTGATGCGTCAAGTTCATCAAAGAGCTATTCAAAAACCAACCCAAGCTTATCTGGCTACACCTTTGATGGTTATGCAACTTCAAATACAACAACAAGTTCAACTGCTGCAACAACAACTTCAACAAGCGTAAGTTCAACGAGCGCAACGCCAACGTTCTACGCTGTTTGGAGAAACACAAGCGGAACAAGAAGTGTTGATGAAACGCTTAACCACGCATTCCGTTGCACAAGCACAAGTTCAAACACCCACACCGCAACAACAACAAAAACAACACCATACACTGGCGTTACAAAATACTTCTCATATAACCTTGGTTCAAACCGAACAGCAACAACCGGTGGAACGGCAGGGCAACCAACATACACAACGCTCAGCTCTCCACATACCTTTGGGTCTACTTCAACTGAAACTGGACGTACTTCTTACACGTTTGTTGGTTGGGCAACAAGTTCAACAGCAACTTCTGCAAGTTGGTCTAGTGGAACGGCCACTCCAACATCCGGAACAACTTACTACGCTGTTTATTCAAAAACCATAACAAAAACGTTAACATATAACGCAAATGGCCATGGAACAGCGCCAAGCAACTCAACCGGAACAGCAACGCAAACATATAACTGCGATTTGAGTTCAAATGGCGGAAACAAAACAATAAGCGTAACAACTCGTGGGGCAATGACCGCAGATGGCTATACGCACACAAGTTGGAACACCATGGACGACAACAGTGGAACAACCTATAACTTATCTACGGCATACAACTTCACCTGCTCTGCAGATTCTTCAACAACCTTATATGGATATTGGACAATTAATTCTTACACAATTAAGGTTTACGTGTTCTATCAAAACGTTGATAATGATAACAACACAGCAGGCAACACGGGCTTATCAATCAGTGGTGGAACTTGGAACTCAACAGGAAAATACTATTCATTATCTTATGACTACAACGCAACGCCAACCTTAACGGCAAGCCGAAACACAGGATTCACAAGCGGAACAGTAACATGGTATTCTGGAACATCAATTTCCGGAACTGGAACAACGGGAACAACAAAGAGCATAACGGTAACTGCCGATGCCAACTATGCTGTAACCGTAACCAGAAACACATACACCTTAACAATTGACACTAGTGATGCCGGAATTTCATCTGCAACAGGCGCTGGAACATATAGGTATCAAAAAGTTGTTAGCATTGATGCAACCGTTGCTTCGCACTATAACTGGTCAGCATGGACGGTAACTTCTGGTAACACGCCAGCAAGCACCTCAACAAAGAGCACAACCGTAACCATAACTCAAGCAACAACATTGAAGCCAACAACATATATTGACACATATACAGTTTCATTTTATGCATCTGAGGGCAGTTGGACATATTTGGAAAACTGCGGAACGGTTAGCCCAAGCTCAATCACACTTCCATACGGAACAAAGATTTATGCAAACGGGTTATACCTCAAACGAGACACCAACGATGGAACAACTATATGTACTGCAACCCCAACTGCACCAACAACTGAATATGAATATTCACTCCGTTATTGGGGCAGTGGTTCAACAACACTTTCAACAACGCAATATGTAACAGTAACCTCAGATATGACTGTAACTGCATACTTCGATGGTGGCGCAAGGAACTACACCGTAACATTGAACACGATTAGCGGTTCATCTTACGCTGGTTCTCCAGCATATTCGGAATCAAGTTTCCAAATGCCTTATGACTCATACCTGTATGTTTCTCATGATGGCTCAACAGTTGCTCAAACAAAGTATCTATGGTCCTCATATCATGCAAATGTTTATATCTATGGAAAAGCCGCATCTGCTCAATATGTCTACTATCCATCTAGTTATCTTATCCACGGAACAACAACATATCTCTCAACTGCTAGTGGATATAACATAACTGGCGATATAACAATTGACGTAACATTCAGCCAAGCAACAAGATACTATGCAGTAACACTTGCTGTTAATAACAGTAACTATGGTTATGCTTATAGCAACGATGCAAGTAGCACATGTTCGGTTACATACGGTACAACCATCTATGCAAACGGTGCGACATTAAGAAGTGGTTCAAGTTCTGGAACGACAATTGCATGGGCAAGTCCTTTCACTAATTGCCAGTTCGCTTCTTGGACAAGTGGTGGAACAACGCTTTCAACTTCAACTTACATAACTGTTACTTCCGCTGTTACAGTGACCGCAAACTTTACGTACACCGCAACTTACACGGTAACGTTTGCACGCAACAACACAAGTTATGGAACGGTTAGCCCAACATCAGCCACGGTTACTGCTGGAACAAAACTATATGCAAACGGCTATACTGTAAGAAGTGGTTCAAGTTCAGGCACAACGCTTAGCACGGCATCTCCTGCAACTGATTATGATACATTCACTTCTTGGACGAGTGGCGGAACAACGCTTTCAACTTCAACTTACATCACCGTTAATTCCGACGTTACAGTAACCGCAAACTTCACGCATAGCAATAGCCGCACCATAACATTCACACGCAATAACACAAGTTATGGAACGATTAGTGCGACATCTTACACTGTAACTGCTGGATCAACAATTTGGTTAAGTAGATCAAATAAAGTAGTAAAATTAACCAACTCATCTGGAACAACAATATGTACTGCAACCCCAGCAACTCAAACAGCACAACATACATATTCTTTATCAAGCTGGAACATTGGTTCAACCGCGTATACATCAAACACTACTTACACGGTTAACGATGATATAACCGTTACCGCAACGTTTGCCTACAGTAGACGATACTATACGGTTTCATTTGTAAGCAATAACACATCTTATGGAACAGTTTCTACTAGCGTTCCAAGTTATGGATTTGCATACGGCACTAAACTTTATGCAAATAGCAATACAATTAGACAGACCACTGGATCTGGAACAACAAGGTGTACTGCAACGGCTAATACTGGATATTCATTCTCATATTGGAGCAGTGGTGGTTCAACAATTTCATCAGGAAATTATGTATACGTAACTGGGGAAATGACAATCACAGCGAACTTTATATCTAATGTAACATACTATACAGTCACGGTTTCAACATCAACTGCTTCATACGATTATGGTAGCAATACATACACATACACCCCAGCATCGTTCTCGGTTACATCTGGAACAGTTCTGTATCTGCCACAGTGGGTAAGCCCTGGAGTAGCTTATATTAGGCAAACCAACTCAAGCGGAACGATTTTGTCAACCTTGGAATGTACGTCTTCAAATAGTATGTATGTATATGCACATTACGTAAACGGTTCATGGTATTCGAATACAACCTATACCGTAACTGGCGACACAACGATTGAAGTTATTTGGGATAAGTAGCTAGGGTAAAATACAACAACAATAATCAAAGCGAAAGTCCCTTGGCAAGACGAAAGCTGAATCTAAGTTTGCAAAGCATAAAAAGAACGGCAAATGAGCCGTTCTTTTTTTGTTTTTTATTTAGTTTTAACTTCTATATTGTCCAGCCGGCGTCTATTGTTATGTTTTGGCCGGTTATGCTTTTTGCTTGATTGCTGGCAAGGAATAGGGCACAAGCAGATATGTCTTGCTTGGTTGCAATGTGGCCAAGGGCTGATTCGCTGGCAATTGAAACATAATCTTCTTTTGAGAGGTGCTTGTTCATTTTTGTTTTGATGAGGCCTGGGGAAATGCAGTTAGCGGTTAGGCCGGTTCTTCCCATTTCTTTTGCAATTGCTTTTGTGAAACTCAAAAGCCCGCCCTTTGAAGCGCTATATGTTGATTCACATGAGCCTCCGTTTGTTCCCCAAATGGAAGCAATATTGATTATCCTTGCATTCTTATCTTGCATAAGAGGAAGGGCATGTTTTGTTGCAAGAATTGCTCCACGCAGGTTAACCAAAAGTTCATCATCAACATCTTCGGTTTTGGCATCTATGAGTAAGTTTGGATGACTCACCCCTGCGCAGTTAATCAGGCAACTTATATTTCCGAAAACAGCCTTTGCTTTGTTGAAAAAGTTTTTTATGCTTTGTTCATCTTTAAGATTAATTTGTTCATAGCAAAAGCGATTTGCTTTTTGATTTAATTTCATTATAAGATTTTCAAGAGGCTTTGGGTTGGAGCAATAGCCCGCAAAAACGTTGTATCCTTTGTTATAGAACCTCTTTGCGATGTCAAGACCAATCTCTCCGCTTGCCCCAACTATAACTAAATTTTTCATACCATTCTCCTGCAAACATTATATTTTAGGCGCTGACGTTTGTCAAGGGGGCAGAATATAATGCAATATGATTCAATTTAGCAAGTATATAGTCAGCAAATCTGCTTTTGAAAGCAATTTACAAAAAATACGCTCAATTTTGGGGGCAAAAACAGAACTTTGCGCATGTGTTAAGGCAAATGCCTATGGCGTTGGTGTTCGTGGCGTTGTTGGGGCAATTGGGGCGAGCGTTGATGCTTTTGCCGTTGCAAATATTTTTGAAGCCGTTGAAGTTCGCCGTTTTTCATCTAAACCAATTTATATTCTTGGTGCTGTTGCCCCAGAAGACCTTTTTGTTTGCTCTGAGCAAGGATTTATTGTTTGCGTAAGTTCGTTATCTTTTTTGCGCTCCAAGGGTGATTTTAAGGTTAAAATATGCTTGGCCGTTAACACTGGAATGAATCGTTATGGCTTTGATTCGCTGTCTGCCTTCAAAAAAGCGGCTATATTGACACAACGAAGCAAAAGATGGGTTCTTAATGGTGTGATGAGTCATTTTGCGTTTAACGGGGCAAATTTGGACGAAATGCGGGCGCAATATGATAAGTTTGTGAGGTTCATTTCCTCTGTTAAGTTGCCCGGTGGCATTAAATTGCATATTGGTGCAAGTGGGGCTTTGCCACTTAGCGGTTTTCATTGTGACATGGAGCGAGTTGGGTTCGCCTTATATTGCTGCCAAGACATTGGCAGAGAACTAAGAACTGATGATGTTGTTTCGGTTGTGAGCCGTGTTGTTCAGATACGAAGTTGCAAAGCTGGGGAACGTGTTGGTTATGACGGGGCATACGAACTCAAAAAAGACGCTGATATTGGGGTTATTCCGCTTGGTTATGCTGATGGTATAGACCGCAGACTCACAGGTTTTTGTGTTCTTATTAATGGGAAGTTTTGCAAAATTATTGGCAATATATGCATGGATTGCTTTATGGTTGACCTTTCAGGAACTGGGGCTAAAAAATATGATGAAGTTGTTATTATTGGCAAGCAGGGCATTCATAAGATTTCAGTTTCAGACCTAGCAACTCATGCAAAAGCCAGCCCATACGAGATTATCAGCCGTATCAACTATAAGCGGATGGAATATGTTTTTGAATAAAAATTACAAAATTTTCAAAATATGGTTGATTTTTGAAGATTTTGTGGTATAATACATTCGTTCAACACAGCAGTTGGGTCATTAGCTCAGTTGGCAGAGCGTTCGACTCTTAATCGAAATGTCCGGGGTTCGAGCCCCCGATGACCCACCAAAAAACACGCAACCGAAAGGTTGCATTTTTTAGAAGGAGATAAACATGAAAGGATTAAAAAGGTTTATTTCTGCCGGCGTTGCAACAATGCTTTTAGCGGCAACTATATATGGGGCCTCATGCTCATTAAAACCAAAAGACCTTGTTGATTCAATGAAGGCAAATGAAACAACAGAAACAGTTGCTGAGAATAGTGATGCAGAAGCCTTTTCATATGAGAAATATAAACAAGACTTAACTGACCATTGCCACATTGAGCGTTGGCAGGGGAAAGAATATATTGTTTGTGACCAGAGCTATTTGCTTGAACTATCTAGATACGCTCTTGATGATTTGAAGAACAAATATCAGGCGGTTGGCGTTAAGTCAATTGGTTCAAACACTGATAACTTCTATCCAACTTGGTTTAATGAGAACTTCATTTGTTCAGTGATTTTCACTGAAACTTCAAACAGAATCTTAAATGGAGATGGAAACGTTTTTGTTACAGAGCGCACTGATGCAAGCGGGAAACAAACCCGCTATTACGGACCAACACAAATCACGGCTGACACAATTGAAACGCTAAATAATTGGTATGGCAACATTGGCCTAAACAAAGTTGGCATTGAAGACTTAAACGATCCTCTCAAAGCAATTGAAATCACGGCGGGGGTTTTTAGTTATATTTGCAAGTTTTATGCAAACTTAGATCCGTCAACAAAGCAATATAACGAACCAAATAACATTTTTAAGTATGGCATTGAAGAAAATGAACGCAACCAATTCATCGCCACGGTTGGTGGATATGAAGGCATTGGCGATCTTAAAAAATCAGCTATAAACGGAACATTCTTTGATGTTTATGTTCATGATAAAGACCAACACGGATACGCAAACTATATCCGCACAGTTCGCAAAAACATAGATTATGTTTCAAATGAAGGCGGAATAGCAAAATAAAAAGGCACCCAAGCGGGTGCTTTTTTGATATTAAAGAATCGCAATTGCAAGGGTGCAGAACAGGATAAGGGATATTGCATCAACAATTGTTGTTATGAATGGGCTGGCAACAACGGCAGGGTCAAGCTTACATTTTTTTGCAAGAAGGGGCAAACAGCAGCCAACAATTTTTGCGATACATATGGTGCAAAATAGTGCCAGTGAAACAACCAATGAAATGCTGAAAGTGTAGTCATATCCAAACAACAATTTATCTATAAGTTGAAGTTTTGCAAAGCATGCAATAGATAGAATAAGGGCAAGCATAACAGCGACACGAATTTCTTTCCAAACAACTCGCAAAATATCCTTAAATTGAACCTCATCAAGCGCTAGTGACCTGATGATTGTTACTGATGCTTGGCTTCCCGCATTCCCCCCCGAATCCATAAGCATTGGAACGCATGCGAATAAGAGAGGGGATAGTGCATTAAGATTACCCTCAAAAGTGTTAATAATCAGTCCTGTAAATGTTGCCGAAATCAGCAAAATTAGTAACCATGGCAACCTTGAACGGAAAATTGTGAAAACGCTTGTTTGAAGATAGGGTTTTGTTGTTGGAACGATAGCGGCAATCTTGCTGATATCTTCGCTGGCTTCTTCGGTGATGACGTCAATAGCATCGTCAACAGTAACAATTCCAACGATGCGGTTTTCGCTGTCAACAATTGGAACAGCAAGCAAGTCATATTTTGAAAGCAGGTTAGCAACATCTTCTTTATCTGTGTTTGTTTGTGCAAAAATGAAATTTTCCTGCATGAAGTCGCCAATCTTGTCTTCTGGCTCATGAAGCAAAATGTCTTTAACTGAAACAATGCCAAGCAAAACCTTGTTGCTATCGGTTACATAGCAGGTGTATATTGTTTCCTTGTCTAGCGCTTGGCGTCTTATTTTTTTAAGTGCATCATCAACTGTCATGTATGAACGCAGTGTTATGCATTCTGGCGTCATAATTGTTCCAGCACTGTCTTTTGGATATCCTAGCAGTTTGTTGATAAGTTCGCGGGTATCGTTGTTTGCAACTTTGAGCATACGCCTTGCAACATTAGATGGCATTTCTTCAATAATATCCAAAGTATCATCTGCAAATAGGTCATTAACGATGTTTGAAAGTTCTTTATCTGTGAAAGCAGATATAAGGACTTTTTGAGCCTCGCTATCCATTTCAACAAAAACCTCACTTGCAAGGTCTTTTGGAAGGAGGCGGAAGATAAAGCAAATTTTTTCTTCATCAACATCATTGATAATTTCAGCGATATCAACTGGTTCTAGTTCGGAAAGAATTGGTTTTAATAGGGCAAATTTTTTGTTTTCAATTCCATCAATGATTTCCAAAAGTTTGTTGTGTCTGGCATCAACTTGGCTTCGAATCAAAATATCACTGAATATTTCCTTGCTGATTTTGTTTTCAACATCATCAATTTCAAGCAACTTTTCTGAGAAAGGGAGGAAGTCAATATCATTCAGGTTGTCAACTAAAAATTTCTTGATCCCCGTGTCAAAATATAAAAATTGAGCAACCTGAACATCAAGAGAAAACTTCGTGAAAATATCAACGAGATCGTTCTCGCTTAGGTCTTTGATTTGCTCAAAAAGCTCTTCGCTTGATAGCTCATTTGTCAGTTCTTGAAGTTCCTCAAATTTCTCTTCATTATATAGTTCAACAACGTTCTTTTCCATAATCTTTCTTCCGTTATATTTATATAATTAATTTTCACCGCTATTATATGTTCAAGAAGGTTAGTTTGTCAACGCAGTTTGCAAATTTTTTCAAAATATTTGGTGGATTATTAAGTTAAAAAATGAGCGATATTATACCGCTCACTTTAGCATTCATTTTATAATGGTATCATCTGGCAATTCTCGCACAGCATATCTTTTTTCCTTTGCTGTTTTGTATGCTTTATTAATCCCCCAAACGGCAAGTTTTCTTACCGAATCAACCATAACCCCAATTATGAAAATGATTAGAGCATATAAAAGAACATATAATGCACCGTAAGGGCTTCCATAATGTTGTTCAAGATTTAATATTGTGAAGACCAGGGTTGAGAAGAACACTGAGCAGTGATAAAGATAGATTCCAAAAGTGCAGCTTGAAATGTAGCATACAGCGTTGTGAATGATTTTATTTTTTAATGTTATGTCTTTGAAAATGATAATTGCGCACATGCTTGCAATTACAACCAATGGGCTGGTGTAATCAAGTGAATTATACACAAGGCCAAGCCAAAACCCGTCATTTGTTATTCTGCTAAAGACAAACAGGGTAAGGGTGCACGCAAGATAGATAATGAATGCATAAATCTTTGGCAATTTAATAGGGTATAACCTTAAATACGCACCGAGGATATATAAAATAATAAACCATAATATGCAGTAGCCAGCTCCAATTGCTGCAACTTCAAAAATTGCAAAACGTGTTGCAAGATATACAAAAATCAGTATGCCAATAACAAGAATGGTCAGTTCCTTTTTAGATGAGCTGTTGAGCGCTTTGTTCAAGAATGGTGAAATTAAGTATAACAGAAAATAAGCCGTGAAGAACCAAAAATTGTTGGAGGTGATTGGTAAGCAATACCAGAATAAACTGCTCCACGAGAAATTATGCTCGAATGCTAGGCTGGTTATTAAATACATAGTAACAGAATAGAACAAAACTTCAAGCCAAAGATAAATAATTTTTTTAAGCTTGAATTTGCTGGTTACCATGAAATAGCCCGAAATAAGCACAAAAACATTGACCGATATGATAAAAACCGAATAGAGCAGTTTTTGCCATATCGCAGATTCAGCAGAAGCATTTGCAAGCATTCCCCCAGCGTTCATGATGTGAACACAGCAGATTAAAAACATGGCGATGATTCTTAAAATTTCAAATCCAGTTTGTCGCTCTTTCTTAACTGGAATCGCCATAACTTGCGCATTTGATTGTTGATTTATATCATTTATCATATGAATTGTCTCCTTGCAACAATTTTTCATTAGAAATTTATCGGTTAAGAAAAACTAGCTTTAATCATCTATATTCAATGATGTTAACTGTTCCATCAATTTTCCCATTTGGGTTGCCTCTTAATAATGGGGCATTTTGAATTAGGTAATAAGCAAGAGGACCACTTTCGTTTGAATTGGTAAGAACCGCTTCATCCCCGTTGATATAGAATTTTTTTGACGGGGCATATATGGTGCTGTCTGTTTTAACATAAATAGTTATATCAACATAACTTGAAACATCAACAGTTGTTCCTCGAACGGTTTCGCCATCAACAACCATGTCGTCTGCGCCCATAATTCGTGGGGAAAAGTAGATCGTTATTGCCGCATTTGTTGCGTCATTTTTATCAGCCTCGTTTTCAAAATAGTAAATGTGTGCGCTTGTTATGCCGTATTGATCAGATGTGTAGGTTGTATATCCCCCCGGCATTTTGAAATATACCCATGCTGTTGGAACAACGCCACAACCAGCGAAGAATAGAATCGGGAAAATTATTGCTATTGCCATTGAAAAATAAATCAAAAATTTTTTCATACATAATCCTCCTAAAATCATTATACGGATTAACAAATTTTTGTAAAGTGGATTTATTGTCTTTGCATTTTTGCTAAAAAAGGGATGGTTTGGGCTGTTTTTAATTAAAAAGTTGGTTGTTTGCCTAAAAATAGTTTGGCAAAAAGGTTTGAATAGTCTATAATTATTTTGTTAAATTATGTTAACTTGGAGAAGAATTATATGAAATTCATTATTGATGCGTTTGGGGGCGACCATGCTCCAAAAGAAATTGTTATGGGCGCTGTTTCAAGCGTTAACTTGCTTGATGATGTAGAAATCATCTTAACGGGTGATGAAGCAAAGATTAGGGCTGAACTTAATGATATTGGCTATATTGGGGATAAAATTTCAATAATCAATGCGCCAGAGGTTATAACTTGTGAGGAACAGCCAACTCTTGCAATAAGACAGAAGAAAAACAGCAGTTTGGTTGTTGGGCTTGACACCCTTGCTCAGCGAGAGGACATTGATGGGTTTATCAGCGCAGGAAGCACTGGGGCAGTTTTAGCAGGGGCTCTTTTTAGAGTTGGAAGGCTTGATGGTGTTTTAAGGCCAGCAGTTTGTCCTCTATTGCCAAATGCAAAAGGTGGAAAGACACTTCTTATTGATAGTGGAGCAAACGTTGACTCAAAACCAGAATACCTTGTTCAATTCGCCGTTATGGGCAGTGCATATATGCGTGCAACATTCGGTCTAGAGAAACCAAGAGTTGCATTAATTAGCGTTGGCGTTGAAGATGAAAAAGGAAATGAGCTGACAAAAACCGCTTTTGAAAAACTCAAATCAATGCCTGAAATCAATTTCGTTGGCAATATGGAAGCAAGAGATATGCTTTCTGGGGAATATGATGTTTTGGTTTGTGATGGGTTTGTTGGAAACGTTGCCCTCAAATCAACAGAGGGTGCAGTTGCATTTTTAATGCAAGAGATTAAGGATTTGATTAAAACTGGCGGGCTCAGAGCAAAAATAGGGGCATTGTTCCTTAAAAAGAGCCTTAAGAAACTTAAACAAAGAATTGATTATACTTCAGTTGGTGGTTCACCATTTCTGGGGGTTAAGAAACTGGTCATAAAGAGTCATGGTTCAAGCAAGGCAAAAACAATTTATTCTTGCGTTTGCCAAGCACGTGAATTGGTTCTTTCAAAAACCCTTCAAACAATTGAAAAGGATTTGGAAATTTTGAAATAGGGGGTAAAAATGGAATTTGAGTTTGAAAAAGCCCAGGGAAAGATCGGGGTTGAATTCAAAAATAAATCGCTTTTGGTTCAAGCATTCACGCATTCTAGTTATGCTAATGAAAATAAAGCAAAGAGCAATGAAAGGCTGGAGTTCTTGGGCGACAGCATTTTGGGCATGATTGTAACAGAGGCGATATATTCTCAAACAAAGTTCAATGAGGGAGATTTATCCAAACTTAGGGCTTTGATTGTCAGTGAAGAACCACTTTCAAAAGTCATTGATGAACTTGGGCTTGAAGAATTGATGCTCAAGGGTGTTGGTGAAAGCAAAAACAAGGTGAGTTCAAAGGCGATTAAATGCGATTTGTTTGAAGCCATTGTTGGAGCAATATATATTGATCAAGGCCTTGAAGTTTGCAAGGAATTCATATTAAGAATGCTCAAGCCAACTTTTGATGAGGCGTTTGCGCTTGATGGCTTTGAAGATTCAAAAACCCGCCTGCAAGAAAAGTTTGCACATGCCCGCATTCGCTATGAAACCCTTAAAAGAGGGCCAGAGCACAACCCATACTATCATTGCGTTGTTTTTGTTAATGGTGTTGCGTGTGGCGAAGGCAAGGCAGGAACAAAAAAGGCAAGTGAACAGATGGCGGCATCAATGGCGCTTGAAGGAATAAAAAATATTTAATTCACACTTTTGAGGAAAAAATGAAATTTAAGAAAATTGAAATTTATGGTTTTAAGTCTTTCGCCGATAAAATAGAGGTGAAGTTTGAATCAGGCGTAACGGGAATTGTTGGGCCAAATGGTTGCGGAAAAAGCAATGTTGCTGACGCAATCAAATGGGTTATGGGTGAGCAGAGCGCAAAAGCCCTTCGTGGTTCAAATATGCAAGACGTCATTTTTAACGGAACTGAAACAAGAAAACGCCAGTCTTTTTGCGAGGTATCGTTATATTTTGATAACACTGAAAGAATTCTTCCTTTGGAATATGATGAGGTTGTTTTCACGCGTAAACTTTATCGTTCAGGTGAAAGCGAATACTTGATCAATAAGCAACCTTGCCGTATGAAGGATATTATTGATAGTTTGCGTGATAGCGGGCTTGGGAAAGACAGTTATTGCGTTATTGGGCAGGGCAAAATTGATAGCCTTTTGAGCGTTAAACCAGAGGATAGACGCTCAGTTTTTGAGGAGGCTGCGGGAATTTCTCGTTTCAAGAGCCGAAAAATTGAGGCTGAAAGAAAACTTGAACACACCAATGCAAACCTCATAAGGCTCAATGATATTATTCTTGAACTTGAAGCTCAGCTTGGGCCACTCAAAGAGCAGAGTGAGAAAGCAAAAAAATTCCTTGAACTTAGAGATATCTTGAAGGATTTAGAAGTTAATATTTATGTTGCGCAATATGATTCTGCTTCAACAAATAAGGAAGCAATAAGAAATAAACTTGAAGCACTTAATGAAGAGCTTGAAGCAAAGCAACAAGAACTTGATAAAGTGCTGGCTGATTATGACATTAGCAGAGAAAATATTGCCAACCTGGACGCTCAAATTGAGGGCTTGCGTGAAGACTTATTAACGCTCACTGTAAGCCTTGAAAAGCAGTCTGGCGAGGCATCTCTTATAAAGGAGAAGCTTTCAAGTGCAACTGCGCAAAAAGAAAGGCTTGAAACTGAAATAAGCCAAGATGAAACTCTTGAGGGAAATGCAAAATTCTCCCTTGAAGAAACAAAGGTTGATAAGCAGAGAAATGAGGCCGTTTCAAGCGAATTATCTCGACAAATTGACAAACTCAATGAAGAATATCTTGAGGTTGTTGACAGAATAACAGCAGGTGAAAAAACTGCCGAACTGAGTGGGGATGAAATATATTCCGCCCTTGAAAAAATGGGTGATGTTAAGAGTAGTATTTCAAGCCTTAACACAGAAAAAAGTAATTTGCAAGACAAGAAAAAAGAAATTGAAGACAGACAAACCGCAATCAAAGAGCATAAGGCTGAGATTGATAAGAAAGCCGAGCAAAAGCAGGGTGAACTTAAAGATGTTGAGCTCAAACTTGATAGTCTTAAGAGTGAACAACAATCTCAAACCGATCTCTTAAAGGAAATCAACCAACGCATAAGTGATGCATATGATCGCCAAGCTGAACTCAATGCTGACTATCATTCTAAACTTAGCCGTGCCAAAATTCTTGAAGAAATTGCAGAAGAGAACGAAGGATATATTATCAGCGTAAAAAGGCTTCTTGAACAGGCAAAAACCAATTCAAGTATTGGCGGAAAAATTATTGGTGTTGTTGCCAAATTAATGAAAGTTCCACAAACGCTTGAAACAGCAATTGAAATGGCGCTTGGGATGAGCGTTCAAAACATTGTAACGCACAACGAAGATGAAGCGAAATACATCGTTAGTTATCTCAAACAAAATAGTTTTGGCCGGGCAACTTTTTTGCCAGTTTCAAGTGTTAAGGAAAGATTTATTGATGCAAACAACTTGCCAAAACTTAAATCACAAGGCGTGCTTGGGATTGCAAGTGACCTCATATCATATGATAAGAGTGTTGCGCCGGTGTTTAAGAGTTTGCTTGGATCAACCGTTATTGTTGATAATATAGACAACGCTGTTAGCCTCGCAAAAGCAACAAGATATTCTTTTAAGATTGTAACCCTTGATGGTGATGTAATTAATCCACAAGGTTCAATTTCTGGTGGTTCAAAAAAGGAAGTTGCAGTTAGCCTGATAGGAAGAGAGCGAGAACTTGAAGAAACTAGAAAGGCCATTGAGCTTGCTAAAAAGGATATTGAGCAGGTTAACACTCAGATTAGCACTCTAAAATCAAACAAAGAAAATACCAACGAAAAATTGATAGTGCTTGGAAACCAAATTCATGAAACCGAAGTTTTGGTTATTCGTATCAATGATGAAATTTCTGCGCTTGAAACAGAAACTGATTCTCTTGACGCTGAAAACAGAGGGCTTGTTTATCAACTTGAGAGTATTGCAGACAAACTTGAAATCATAGATATAACTTTGGCTGAAAACAGCAATAAAGAGCAGGAAATCAATGACCAAAAAACCATTGCCAGTGAAAGTAAAAAGGTTTTTGCAACTCGCTTTGAAGAACTAAAAAAACGTAGAGAAGAATTGTATGATAGCTTAACTGAACTTAAAGTTAAGAAGGCAAGCGTTGATGCTGATATTTCTAAATGTAATGAAAACATTGATAGGCTTGAAACACAAATTGCAAATTCTAATTATAGATCAAGAGAAAACAAACTTGAATATCAAAAGGCACTAACCATGATAAGCGAGCTTGAAGGGATGCTTGCATCTTTTGTTCAAACTGATAAGCAACTTGAAATTCAGCAAAAGATTGACCAAATAAGACAGCGCCTTTCTCAAATGGATGAGGAAAAAGCCACACTCCAAATGACCATGAATAGCGCAGATGCCAAAAAGATGGAGCTTTCTCTTGATATTCAGCGTTCAAGTGAAAAGCGCACAAAAGAAGAGATGAATCTTGCCAAAATTGATACAGATATTGAAACAATGCAAGAACGTGTTTGGGAAGAATATTCGCTCACATATGCTGATGCTGTTCTTCTTAAAAGAGATGATTTTGTTTTAACCGAAGGATTAACTGAAAGCAGCAAAATCAAAAAGGAAATCAATAACCTTGGGTATGTCAATGTTGCGGCTATTGAGGATGTTAAATCGGTTAGCGAAAGATATGATGACCTGTGTTTGCAACGTGATGACCTCACAAAAACGCAAGACGATTTAATTAAAATCATCAAAGAACTCAGCCAGCAAATGGAAGCGAAGTTCAAAGAGCAATTTGAAAAAATCAATCAAAACTTCAAGCAAACATTCAAAGAATTGTTTGGTGGCGGAAGGGCTGAATTGTTATTGCAAGAAGATGTTTCTTGCCTTGAAGCAGGAATTGATATTATTGCAGAGCCACCCGGCAAGAAGCTTCAAAACATCAACCTTCTTTCAGGCGGAGAAAAGGCGTTTACTGCCGTTGCAATTTTGTTTGCTATATTAAAATTAAGGCCAATGCCATTCTGTGTTCTAGATGAAATTGAGGCAGCGCTTGATGATGCAAATGTTGAGCGTTTTGCTAAATACTTAAAACGCTTCAGTGAAAGCACGCAGTTTATTGTTATAACTCACCGTAAGCCAACAATGGAACTTGCCGATTGCTTATATGGCGTAACTATGGAAGAAAAGGGCGTTTCAAAAATGGTTTCTGTTAAGTTAAGCGACGCAGTTAAGAATTCAACCGAGGGGGCATAATATGAGCTTTTTATCAAGGCTTTTTGAGGGTAATAAGAAAACAAAAAAATCTTTTGCTGAAAAACTTAAATATATTTTCACGGGCAGTGATATTGACGAGGAGTTCTATGAAGAACTCGAGTATTGCCTCCTTTCAAGCGACATTTCTTCGCAAACATGTGATGCAATTCTTGAAAGTTTAAGAGAAGAAATCAAAAGTCAAAAAATTAAGAAAACTGATGATGCAAAGGATGCCCTCAAAGGCATAATGATAAGCATTTTGAATCGCTCTCAGCCAAGCGAAGTTAAAACCCCGGCAGTTATTATGGTTGTTGGCGTTAATGGTGTTGGCAAAACAACCGCCATTGGTAAAATTGCAAATAAACTGACTAGCGAAGGGAAAAAAGTTCTTATTGCAGCCGGCGACACTTTCCGTGCAGCTGCATCAAGTCAACTTGAAGTTTGGGCAGAAAGAGCAAAAGTTAAGATCATTAAAAGCGCTGAAGGGGCTGATCCCGGTGCTGTTGTGTTTGACGCAATTGCCAGCGCAAAGGCCAAGGGGTGTGATTATTTGATTGTTGATACTGCCGGCAGGTTGCATAACAAAGCAAATTTGATGGAAGAATTAAAAAAGATTAGCCGTATTGTTGAGAGAGAATATCCTGAAGCAGAATACCACAAAGCGCTTGTTATTGACGCCACCACTGGGCAAAACGCCTTAAGCCAAGTCAAATTTTTTGATGAGGCAGTTGGTATAACAGACCTTATCGTTACAAAACTAGATGGAACAGCAAAGGGTGGCTTCGTTTTAAGCATTGCAAGCGACTATGAAGTTCCAATAAGATACATTGGGGTTGGCGAGGGCATTGATGACCTTTTGCCATTTTCAAGCAAGGATTTTGTTGACTCAATTATCTAAAACCTATTGACAAACGCAATTTAGTTTGATAAAATACACACGTAAAGTGAAAATGCTTTACACGTTTTGAGGTAAATATGAATCTTGAAAGTAAACTTGAACTGATAAGGCTTTATGATTTATACTCAAATCTTTTAACACCAAAGCAAAGCGAAGTTGTTTCTCTTTATCTTGTTCAAGACGTGGGGTATAGTGAGATTGCACAAATCTTGGGCATAAGCAGACAAGCAGTGTATGACTTGTTCAGCGTTGCCCAGAGGGCGCTGTATGATGCTGAAAAAACCATTGGGTTTGATGCATTCAAACAAGGACTTAAAAAAGACCTTTCAAGAATTGCAAGCATTCCAGAAGATGCAAAGAGAAAAACCGAACTCAAGACTATAATTGACAATTTATAATGGGGGCATAATGGGCGTATTTTCCGGTTTAGGAGAAAAACTTAATCATATCTTTTCAAAGCTAACCAAAAAGGGTAAGCTCACTGAACTTGAAATCAAGAATGCAATGCGTGAAGTGCGCGTTGCGCTTTTGGAAGCAGACGTCAACTTCATGGTTGCTAAGGATTTTATTGCAAAAGTAACCGAAAAAGCAATTGGAGAAGATATCTTAAAGAGCTTAACACCCGGCCAACAGGTTATAAAAATTGTTCGTGATGAACTTGTTGAACTTATGGGCGGAACAAACGCAAAACTTGGCGTTGCAAGCACACCCCCAACCGTAATATTAATGTGCGGTTTGCAGGGTGCGGGAAAAACAACCATGTGCTCAAAGCTTGCCTTTAATCTCAAAAAACAAGGCAAAAAACCACTGCTTGTTGCCTGCGATATTTATAGACCAGCAGCAATTGAGCAACTTAAAATAGGCGCAAAGAACGCTGATGTTCAATTCTTCAGCGAAGGAACAATCAATCCCGCTAAAATTGCCAAAGATGCGGTTGATTATGCAAAAAAATATGCTCTAGACACTGTTATAATTGATACCGCAGGTAGGCTGCATATTGATGAAACTTTGATGGCCGAGCTTGTTGAAATCAAAAAGGCAACAAATCCAACTGAAATTTTGCTTACTATTGATGCAATGCTTGGTCAAGATGCAGTTAATGTTGCAAAAGAGTTTGATGAAAAACTTGAAATCACTGGAACCATCATAACTAAACTTGATGGCGACACTCGTGGTGGAGTTGCGCTTTCAGTTAAAGCCGTAACCGGAAAACCTATTAAGTTCTGTGGCGTTGGTGAGAAAATTGGCGACCTTGAACCATTCTATCCAGACCGTATGGCTTCAAGAATTTTGGGGATGGGAGATGTCCTTACCCTGATTGAGAAAGCACAAGAAGCCGTCAGCGAAGAAGAGATGAAAAAGGTTGAAGAGAATATAAGAAAAAACACCTTCACTTTTGATGATTTTCTCGTTCAGTTTGAACAGATTAAGAAGATGGGCAACCTCACAGACTTAATCTCAATGATACCGGGCGTTGCAGGCAAAATTAAGGATGTTGATATTGATGAGAAAAAACTTACAAAATATAAGGCTATCATCCAATCAATGACTAAAGAAGAGCGCCAAAACCCAGACCTCATCAAGGCAAGCCAAAAAAAGCGAATTGCGCAAGGGAGTGCCTCAACTATTCAGGAAGTTAACCAACTCATGAAACAGTTTGAGCAATCAAAACAAATGATAAAAAACCTAAGCGGGCGCAATATGCAAAAGATGTTTGGGCGAAAAATAAATTTCTAGGCATAACACGGGAAAAACCGTTTATGATATAAAAACAATAAAGGAGAAAAATAATGGCAGTAAAAATCAGATTAACCAGAATGGGAGACAAAAAAACACCTTTCTATAGAATCGTTGTTGCAGATTCAAGAAAGGCAAGAGATGGCAAGTATATTGACCAAATCGGAACTTTTAACCCACTCACAACCCCAGAGGAGATTAAGGTTGATGCAGTAAAGGCTGAAGCATGGCTTAAAAACGGT
>JAFSVR010000006.1 GCA_017444895.1 Clostridia bacterium | reverse complement strand
TGGACAACTGCTATGGTGAATTTGTTAGCACCCGCGAGCCAATTGAAGTTGGGGCAGACATTATTGCTGGCTCATTAATTAAAAATATTGGTGGCGGTTTAGCACCAACAGGCGGATATATTGCAGGCAGGGCAGAACTTGTTGAATCCGCCACCCGCAGATTAACAGCGCCATCCCTTGGGGATGAGGTTGGTTCATACAACTCCTCATATGCGCCATTTTTTGAAGGGCTGTTTATTGCTCCTCATGTTGTTGCAGGCGCCCTTAAAGGCAATGTTTTGCTCGGAAAAACAGCAAAAGCATGTGGTTTCAAAACCAGCCCGGAGCCTAGCCATGTTCCTGAGGATATTATAAGAACAATAACCTTTGACAATAAAGACAAGTTCATTGATTTTGTTCAAAGCATCCAGTCTTTGTCTCCTGTTGATAGTTTTCTTGTTTTAGAGCCATACAGGATGCCAGGATATAATGACGATATTATCATGGCTTCTGGTTCATTTGTTCAGGGTAGCAGTATTGAACTTTCTTGTGATGGGCCAGTAAGACCACCATATATTGCTTATATGCAGGGTGGAATAACTTATGAGCATATAAAACTTGTTGCAAGGGAACTATTAGCCAAAAATCAATAAAAATGCAGAAAAACAAGGCAAATTGCTTGGTTTAATTGATAAATTGTTGTATAATAAGTTCAATTAAGGAGGAATATTTATGGATATTTTCAAGAAGTGTTTTGATTTTGATAAGGTTAAACTTCTTAAGGAAGCAAACTTATATCCATATTTCCATTATGCTGAAAGCGGACAAGATACCGAAATGGTAATGGAAGGCAAAAGAATTATAATGATTGGTAGCAACAACTACCTTGGCTTCACGAGTGATAGACGTGTTATTGAAGCGGGTATTGAAGCACTAAATAAATATGGCAGTGGTAACAGTGGAAGCCGTTTCCTTAACGGAACCCTTGATATCCACATTAAACTTGAAGAAGAACTTGCTGAATTTTTGCATAAAGATGCTTGCCTTACAATGAGCACAGGTTTCCAAACAAATCTTGGAATCATCAGCGCTCTTTGTGGCAGAAATGATGTTATCCTTTGTGATAAAGAGAACCATGCATCAATCTATGATGCAATTAAACTTAGCTATGCTCAAATGATCAGATATGAGCATAACAACATGGAAGACCTTGAAGAAAAACTTAAACAAGTTCCTGAAGACAAGGGAATTTTGATTGTTACAGATAGCGTTTTCTCAATGACTGGTGAAATCTGCAACTTGCCAAAACTTGTTGAACTTAAACATAAATATGGCGCAAGAATAATGCTTGATGAAGCACACGGCATCGGCGTTCTTGGTGAGCATGGTAGAGGCGCAGGGGAATATTTCAACCTTGAAGACGAAGTTGACGTTATCATGGGAACATTCTCAAAATCATTTGCAAGCCTTGGCGGATTTGTTGCTGCAAACAAAGACGTTGTTAATTACATTCAACACACAAGCCGTCCATTCATTTTCAGCGCATCAATAACTCCTGCAAGTGTTGCTTGCGCAAGAAAAGCTCTTGAACTATTAAAAGCAGACCCTCAAAGAGTTAAGAATCTTAAGGAAATCAGCGCATATATGCGTCAACTTCTTAAAGGCTACGGCATAAAAATTATCGATGCAGAAACGCCAATTATCCCAATTTATACTTACGAAGACAACCGAACTTTCAAAGCTTGCACAATGCTCCTTGAACGTGGGGTATATGTTAACCCTGTTGTTAGCCCTGCAACTCCTGTTGGGCAGAGCCTATTAAGAACTAGCTACACAGCAACACACACCAAAGAACAAATGGAATATTGTGCAAAGCAAATTAAAGAGGTTCTTGATGAACTTCCTTTTGAAGACAAAGAACTTGAAGCAAGAATTAAGGCAGAGAATTAATCAACAAAAAATAGGGCGGAGGAATAAGCCCTATTTTTTTATGTTATAAATCCTTATTGCAATTCA
This sequence comes from Clostridia bacterium, assembly GCA_017444895.1. Taxonomy (GTDB): domain Bacteria; phylum Bacillota; class Clostridia; order Christensenellales; family UBA1242; genus UMGS2070. Next base: position 42,501 of record JAFSVR010000006.1, on the reverse strand, counting down.
AACAAGTTTATTTATATTTCCTTATTAAGCCAACAACAACGCCCAAAATAGTGCAGTCTGGAACAATGATTGGATCCATTGTATCATTCTCTGGCTGAAGGCGAATATGGCCGTTTTCTTTATAAAATGTTTTAACAGTTGCACTATCATCAATAAGTGCAACAACTTTTTCTCCGTTATTTGCAGTTGCCTGTTGTCGAACAACAATTTGGTCGCCATCAAATATTCCTGCATTGATCATGCTTTCACCGCTTACATTCAAGATAAACAGTTCGTCTCCTTTGAACATATTGCTTGGAAGTTTGATATGGTCTTCAATATTCTCGACAGCGGTTATTGGCAAACCAGCAGCAACCTTTCCAACAACGGGAATCCCTTCATCTTCTTCCTTTTTGAAAGGATTATTCACAATTTCAATACACCTGTTCTTATAATCAGCTTTTTTAATATATCCTTCATCAGTTAATTTTTTAAGATAATAATGAATGGTTGCCGTGCTACTTATATTAAGTTCGCTACACATTTCCCTAACAGAAGGGGGATAACCATATTCATTACTAAAATTAGAGATAAATTCAAGCACTTGCATTAATTTTGCTTCTGTTTTTTGCGCCACTTATACAAACCTCCTATTATTTGTTTTTTATATTTTAGCATATAATTCTCAATTATGCAAACATTTGTTTATATTTTTTGAAAATTTTTTGCTTGAATTTTAACTCACAATGTGCTACAATACTTTTGTTATGAAAAAAGAAAAAAACTTATCGTTATCAAAAGATCAACTCCTAGAAACAATAAAGGATAGAAGGATATGCGTTCTTGATGGCGTCAGTCCTTGTTGCCACTGTGGTGATTGTTTTATGTGCGATCTTGATCCCAACAAACTCTGCGATAATTGTGGCAAATGCCTAGACACTATAAACACAGATGAAAAAGGCTATGCCCAAATAATGGTGGATAGGGTTGAAGCGCCAAACAAGTCGCTTGATGAGTTCTACCATATGGCAGGCGTTGATGATGTTGACCTTGAAGAAGACGAAGAGTGCTGTGATGACGATTGCAACTGCCACAACCATAATCACAACAGTAATTAATAGAATAATTATAAATATTTCATTGACAACTTGCTTGTGGATATGCTAACATAAGTAAGTGTTCATAGGGGTGTAGTTCATCGGTAGAATAAGAGTCTCCAAAACTCCTGAGGAGGGTTCGATTCCTTCCACCCCTGCCATAAAAATCACCACGCAATGTGGTGTTTTTTCTTAGAAGATTAACAATCTCTTGACTTATTATAGTTGTATAATTATAATGGTGATATGGATAATAATCAAATTAAGTATGATGTTGCCATTTACACTGACGGCGCATGTTCAGGAAATCCAGGCATTGGTGGATGGGGTGTGGTTATAACCCTTGATAATTTCGTCAAGGAATTTTGTGGCGCTGAACCTGAAACAACTAATAACCGCATGGAACTTCTTGCTGTTATAATGGGCCTTAAAGCTCTTAAATTTCCATGCAATGTCAAACTATTTAGTGATAGTGCATACGTTGTTAATGCGTTCAATGAAAAATGGATTGATAGTTGGCAACGAAATGGCTGGAGAAATGCCCAGAAAGATGAAGTTAAAAACAAAGACTTGTGGCAACAATTGCTTGAGCTAATGAACACACACAGCGTTGAATTCGTTAAAGTTAAAGGCCACGCAGATAACGAGCTTAATAATAGATGCGATCAGCTTGCAACTTCCTCGATTAAGAAATATATTGAGGAGCACCCAGAAGCTGTTGCAAACACAGATCAAAAAGCAACGGATACGGATAAAAAACCAACACACAAAATCACTCAAGCAGAATTTAATGACTTGATTGGAGGAGAGAATAATGATTGACATAAATTTAATACGCAACAATCCAGAAATCGTTAAGGAAAACATAAAGAAAAAATTTCAAAATGAGAAACTACCTCTTGTTGACGAGGCAAGAACCCTTGACGAAAAGATTAGAAAACTTAAAAGTGATTGTGAAAACCTTAGAAGTTTAAGAAATTCTAAGTCTAATGAAATTGGCGTTTGCATGAGAAATAAAGACACTGCAAAAGCAGATGCCTTGAAGGCAGAAGTTTCAAAAATCAACGAAACAGTTGCAAATGATGAAAAAATTCAGGCAGAACTTGAAGAAAAACTGCAAGCAATTATGCTCACAATCCCAAATATCATTGATAAAACTGTTCCAATTGGAAAAGACGACAGCGAAAATGTTGAGGTTCAACGTTTTGGCGAGCCAAAAGTGCCAAACTACGAAATTCCATATCATACTGATATTATGGAAAGATTTAATGGCCACGATATTGATGCCGCAAGAAAAACAAGCGGAACAGGGTTCTACTATTTAGTAGGCGATATGGCACGTCTTCACAGTGCAATTTTGAGTTACGCACGAGATTTTATGATTGACAAGGGTTTCACATACGTTATTCCGCCATTCATGATTCATGGCGACGTTGTTAACGGAGTTATGAGTTTTGCAGAAATGGAAAACATGATGTATAAGATAGAAGGGGAAGATTTATATCTTATAGGAACAAGTGAGCACTCAATGATTGGTCGATATAAAAACACAATACTAAAAGAAAGTGATTTACCACTCAACTTAACATCATATTCTCCATGCTTCAGAAAAGAAATTGGTGCTCATGGAATTGAGGAACGAGGAATTTATAGAGTCCATCAATTTGAAAAACAAGAAATGGTTGTTATATGCAAACCAGAAGATAGCATGGAATGGTATGATAAGTTATGGAAAATCACCGTTGAGTTCTTTAGGTCATTAGATATTCCAGTAAGGCAACTTGAATGTTGCTCTGGCGATTTAGCAGATTTGAAAGTTAAAAGTTGCGATGTTGAAGCTTGGAGCCCACGACAGAAAAAATATTTTGAGGTTGGAAGCTGTTCTAACCTTGGCGATGCTCAAGCAAGAAGGCTCTCAATAAAATATAAAACACAAAACGGAAACCAACTTGCGCACACGCTTAACAACACAGTTGTCGCTCCTCCAAGAATGCTTATAGCATTCCTTGAAAACAACTATCAAGCAGATGGCTCAGTTTTGATACCAAAAGCACTTCAAAAATATATGGGTGGCAAAGACAGAATCTGCGTTGCAAAATAATGCAGTGCACTGTCTATCATAACACTACATTCATACATACAATAATAGGGTGAGGGGATTTTACCGCAATCCACCCATTAAATTATTAAAAATACATAAATATATGAATAAAAATCGGTTATTCTGCATGTAAATGACCGATTTTTTGTTATATAACACAAAAAATTAAATAAAATAAGCAAAAATAGATAAGATATAATATGAAAAAAGTACAAATTTATGCATAAAACCTCAAAATTTAATGATTTTTAAGCAAAATCATCACAAAATTGGCATTAAATCAGTAATAACTTAACAATAATCTGTATCAGAATGCACTCTAAAAAGCATCCTATAAACTGCATAATAATCTAACACAATGTGCAATAGAATAGTATATAATGTCGTCTAGTGAGAGGTATTATGACAGACAAGTATTCCATATAGATATTTTATATATTAAGGTATTAGGTAAAACATAACAACAACGATTAATAAGAAAAGTTGACAAGCTGGCGCGCATTCAGGCAGACGATATAATGGATTTTATTCATTAATTTACTGCAAAATTGTATATAAACTGAGAGAAAAACCACAAAAAATATAACAAAATGCCATACAGGGTTTATGTTAAATTTACTGCATTTTTACATAAAAAATTATAAAATATTTAGTAATTTACACGTTCTCACGCAGAATTTGCAGTTTTAATGAATAAGTATTCATCAAAATAATAGATTCTGTATCAGAAACTGTTGTTGTGTGAGCAACCACACAATATTGATTTAATAAAATTTTTATCACTAGTTATCAAAGACTCATATTAAAAACACATAATTAAATTAATTGCTTATTTAAGTTTTCTTGCTGATTATCCTATAATATCAGCAAAATTGTATACATTTATTCGCAAAATTATTCTTTTGCGAATAAATAATTTATGTTAAACTATTTATAACCTATCTCTTTGTAGCAGAATTATCTGTATAAATCAAGCAAAAAGCCATAGTCTTTTAATGCAATTCTGGCAGACTTCGCCTTTGGATAATATCCCAGAACATTGTTCCAGAATTCTCGTGAATGGTTCATTTCAATTAAATGACACAGCTCATGCGTTAAAACATAATCTATGATATCTTGTGGAAGCATGGCAACTCTGAAATTGATGCATATTAATTTTTTTGAATTGCAACTGCCCCACCTTCCCTTAGTATCAGTTATCTTGAAGTCGTTGAATTTAAGTCCATATTCCTTAGCAAGCATCTCGATTCGTGGCTCTAGAACAGAATTTGCAAATTTTTTAAGCCAGTTTTTGAGAAATTTTATTCTTTTTTCTGGCTCAATTCTGTCTGGGAACGCAATAACATTGTTTGAAAATGACACCTTTTTAACAGGCATTAATACAATGTCAAACTTATTTCCGTTTAGCAGAATGCGCTTATAGCTTATTATGTCATCAAACCGTGTTAGATTGTTGCTTATCGCATTAAGTTTGTTTTGTAGCCATCTCTGCTTGCTTAAAACAAACTTCTCAATATCTCCGTCACGCATTTTTAGGGGGGCCTTAACAACAACTTCCCCATTTTTCAAAATCGTGAGCGATAAACTGCGCCTGCTTGACCTTACTATTTGGTCTGGAATAATCATAATTCACCTCGTCTTAAATTATATCAATTTTTGCTATGATTTTGCACGCAAAAAAAAGGATTAATTCAAATTATTTGAAATTTTGCTACGAAAAGAGCATTTAGCCATAAAATATTTGACTTAAATAGTTTATTTTAATAAACTAATAATGAATATCTGTATGTATTCATAAGGAGAAAATGTATGCAAGGTATTGATAGCGATTTAATTCGTGGCCACATAGACACAATTATTCTTAATATTCTTGCCGAAGGCGACCGTTATGGCTATGAAATATGCAAAGAAGTTGAAGTGAAAAGCAACGGAACATATGAGCTTAAACAGCCAACACTCTATAGTTGCCTTAAACGCCTTGAGGATAAGGGGCTTATTTCTTCATATTGGGAAGACAGTGATATTGGTGGCAAACGCCATTACTATAAACTTACAGACCAGGGTCAAGAAGCTTTTAAGCAAAATCAAGAAGACTGGCTCCGTTCAAGAAGAATTATTGATAGCCTTATTTCAACTGAAAGCGGAGATGATAAAACCTCCATCCCATCATCAGATACCTTGTCAGTTGATGAAGATGAAAAGGTTGAAACAGCCGGCGAAGAGCCAGATAACACTGAAACCGGTCTTATTTTTGATGAAATTGATAAAGAAGTTGAAGAGCAAGACAATGGCCATATCAGCGATGATCAGGAAATGCAATATCTAACCAACAATGAAGCAGAGCCTGAAGATGCCGGCTTTGATAAAGTTGAAGAAAATGATTCCTTACCTTTTGATGATGAAGATTATTCTGAATATTGCCCTCATCTCGTTAAAAATGATGCGCAAAATGATGAAGACAATCTTGTTTCACAGGCGGAAAATGCTGTTTCTGATGAGGAAAATCAAGAGGAAAATGACGATATTTTGGCCTTACTCGGTCATTATCACCAACAAGAGCAGTCTCAAAATGCTGAACCAAATGAAAATGACGAAAGCTCTGACGATTTGAATGATACAAATAACTCTGACGAGAACGAAGAAAAGCCATTAAGACAAGAAGATGAATTTTTGGCTAAATTTACAACGGGAAAATATAGTGAATACAACCCAGATGCTAAAGACTACGCTTCTGCACTGGAAGAGAGCACTGTTTCTGATGCAGAATTTGAAGAAGAACAAAAAACTCAGGACCTTGTTACAGCAGCTGAAGAATTTAATGACGAAAATGAGTTTGGCGAGCAAACTTTTGAAGAATCTGGCAATAGTTTCTTCAACACAAGATCTAATGATGAGGAAACAGCAAAAGAGCCCGAAATTGTTTATGATAAAGCCGAGGAAAATGATTTAGAACAAAAAGATGAAACCGAGCCAGAAACTGATTCAAATCATGATAATGAAGAATTACCAAACGATGATAACACCGGGCTTTATAGTGACATCACATATTTCAACCTTAACAAGCCACAATATGATGATATTTCTGAGGCTAAGGGAGACAATCTTCTTGAAGGTTTTGCGAGCAAATATGATGCTGAAATTCCTAACTATCTAGCAAGTGAAAACAAAGATGAAGATGATGAAATTGCGCTTGATTTTTCTCAAGAACGCCCTGCCCCATCCTTCACTGTTTTTGATGGAACAACGCCTCAACAAGAAAATGATGAAGAAGATAACGAAACAATAATGCCAGAAATTGACGAAGAAGCAGATCAGTCAACATTTGTTGAAGAACAAGAAGATCAAGGTGAAAATCTTGCGAAAACAAAAGAATATGATAATAAAGTTGATTTAACCAGCGTTTATGATAAATCCAGCACAATTAATCCATACTACACAGACGTAAACGCAAAAGAAAAACTGAGCAGTTTGGCATCCGTGTCAATTAACCCAGCCCTTTTGCAGGACAACGCCCCAAACCCATTGCCATCTAACACAGTTGAAGAAACTGCAAAGGCACCACAGGATATTTCAAACCTTAAATTAACGTTTGAAAACGAAGGCATCGCCGTAAGGCCATATGAAAGACAAGTTAAAGAGCCAACAAGTGCAAAAACCTTTATTGAAACAAACAGAATCAAAATGATAAGAAACTGGATAACTTTCTTTATTGAAATGGTTTTGCTGGGAATAACCATGCTGATCACCAGTGGTTATTCATTCAATCCAGACACTTTCCAAGGGAGATATGCATATTATCTTTGTGCATTCGGTGTTTTCCTGATTATTGGAATTTTCTCAACAATAAGATATTGGCTCAATCCATATAAAAAGGTCGTTGCAAAATATGCCCCACGCCTTTCACACTTATTTGCAATTATCTTCACAGTTCAGTTCTATTTGATCATCTATTGCATTAACCTACAATTTGGATTCTATAGTTTTGCTCAAACAAACTATAACCACCTCAATTGGATTGTCCCTTGCGTTGCTTGCCTCGCTCCGATCATCAGTTCAATTGTTTATGAAATTCTGTATAAATCAAAGAACTTCCACGTTTAATAATGAAAGCCTCAATAAACTTTGAGGCTTTTTTGTTTCAAAATTCTTTTGAAAAAAATCTAATTTGATATATAATTTAGGTGTATATGGGAAGTCAAACATACTTTAATGAACGCAATTCAAAAAACGAAAAAACCATTTGGAAGATTGTCAGCGATCTTCCCCCTTTCTGCGAGGATTTTTTCCTCGGCATTGAAAACAACACCAGCGTTTTAACAAGACTCAATTATGCCTATGATTTGCGCCTTTTTTTCACATATTTATTCTCAAACACAAAGGTGTTTAATGGAAAAACCATTGAAAACCTCACCCCAGCTGACCTAGATAACATAACAAGCCGAAATATTGAGCGCTTCATCTCAGATATTGGCCACTATAATGCCAATGGAAAAGTTCAACACAACAATGAAGATGGCAAAGCTCGAAAAATTGCAACCATTCGCAGTTTTCTTAAATACTATTTCAAACGAGGTCTCATTTCAAGCAATGTTGCCAGCAATGTGGACATTCCAAAACTCCACGATAAAACAATCATTCGGCTTGAAGCAGACGAAGTCGCAAAATTTCTCAATGAAGCTGAATATGGTGATGGGCTTTCAGGTAACGCAAAAGCATACCATGAACACACAAAAGTTAGAGATGTTGCAATTCTAACCACCCTTTTGGGAACGGGAATGCGTGTTAGCGAATGTGTTGGTCTTGATGTTTCCGACGTGGATTTTGAAGTTGGCGGGCTAAGAATAACCCGCAAAGGTGGAAACCAGGTTGTTATATATTTTGGTGATGAAATACGCGAAGCCCTTGAAAATTGGCTAGAGCTTCGCAATAAAAACCAAAATCTTGCAAACGAACCAGCCCTTTTCACATCTCTGCAAAACAAAAGAATAACAACACGTGCCGTTCAAAAGCTGGTTAAAAAGTATAGCGAAATAACCACCCCACTTAAACACATAACGCCCCACAAGCTTCGTTCAACCTATGGCACAGCGCTTTATCAAGAAACACAGGATATTTATATTGTTGCCGACGTTTTGGGGCATAAAGACGTTAATACAACCAAAAAACACTATGCCGCAATGAGCGATGAGATACGCCGACAAGCAGCAAACAAGGTTAAATTAAGAGAAAATTGATTTGCAAATAAAAAAGACATATCAAATCAAAAATATGTCTTTTTTTAATTTGCATTACGAAGCAATATCAGTTGCGCGTGTTTCACGAATTATGTTGACTTTGATTTGGCCTGGATATTCAAGTTCAGACTCAATCTTTCTTGCAATATCTTTAGCAAGAACAACAATACCCGTGTCGCTAACTTCTTCTGGCTTAACAGCAATTCTAACTTCACGCCCTGCTTGAATAGCATAACTTGAAGCAACGCCCTTGAAACTATTTGCAATTGATTCAAGCTTCTCAAGACGCTTAACATAAGTTTCAAGAGATTCTCTTCTTGCCCCTGGACGGCTTGATGAAATTGCATCGGCAACTTGAACCAAGATTGCTTCAATTGATTGATATTCAACAGCGCCATGGTGAGCCTCTATGCAATGAATAACCTCTGGGCTTTCCTTATATTTCTTAGCAACCTCAACGCCAAGGTCAACATGGGTTCCTTCCATTTCAAAATCTAGGGCTTTACCTATATCATGAAGAAGTCCACCACGCTTAGCAAGGGCAACATCAGCACCAAGTTCGCCAGCCAAAAGGCCTGCGATAAAGCTTGTTTCCAAACTATGTTTCAAGCAATTTTGACCATAGCTTGTTCTATATTGCAACCTACCAAGCAACTTGATAAGTTCTGGGTGAAGATTATATATTCCTGCTTCAAAAGTTGCGTTTTCCCCAGACTCTTTAATGGTTTTTTCAATATCTTTCTTAACCTTATCAACGATATCTTCAATTCTTGCTGGATGAATTCGGCCATCAGTGATAAGTTTTTCAAGGGTTTGTCTTGCAACTTCACGCCTTATTGGATCAAAGCAAGAAAGAGTTATCGTTCCTGGTGTGTCGTCAACAATGAGTTCAACTCCTGTTGCAGATTCAATAGCTCGAATATTTCGGCCCTCTCGCCCAATAATGCGCCCCTTCATTTCATCATTAGGAAGTTCAACAGATGAAACCGTAACTTCGCTTGTTTGATCAGTTGCACATTTTTGAATTGCAAGCGTGATTATGTTGCGAGCTTTTTGTTCGCCCTCTTCTTTTGCCTTTGCCTCAATCTCCCTAACAATAACGCCAGCCTCTTTGTTCGCCTCGTCTGTTATTGTTGCAATGAGTTGGGTCTTCGCCTCTTCTTTTGAAAGCCCGCTTACTCTTTCAAGCTCTTTATCTACTTCTGCAAGGCGTTCTGTGATTGATTCTTCTCTTTTTTCAAGTTCTTTGATTTTGTTTTCATGATCTGCTTTAAGTTGATCAATTGCGGCTTGTTTCTTGTCCAAAGCCTCTTCTTTCCTATCAAGGCTTTCTTCTTTTTGAATGGCTCTATTTTCCATTCTGGCAACTTCAGCTCTGCGTTCTTTAAGTTCGTTTTCTGTTTCAGTTTTAAGCTTAATTGCCTCTTCCTTTGCTTCAAGCATGGCCTCTTTCTTTAATGCCTTGGCCTGGTTTTCGGCATCTTCAATTAATTTGTTTGCTTTAACTTGCGCATTGCTGGCACGCTTTTTAACGACTTGGCTATTAACAACATAGCCACCAGCCACTCCTAAAAATAATGCAACAAAGGCAAGCACAATACCAAGTGTAACACTCATATTATACCCTCCTTTTATGGTAAAACAACATTATAATATTCAATTTTTTATATGTTGACTGCGATATTCGCAGATAACTAGATTTTAACCTGTTACCATATATAAAATATATCATATAGAAAAAATCTTTGTCAAGAATATTAAATAGTTATATATAAAAACAAAAAACAGACAAAATTCGCAATTAGCAAAAATGTCTGTTTTTGATTATAAATTCATTAAATTCTATGCCCTATTCAACATCAACTGTTTCTTCGGCCGATTCAGCAGAAGATTTTGGGACAACCCCGCCTTCTGCCATCTTTTCTTTAACCTTATCTTCAACCTCTTTAAGAAGCTTTGGATTGTTTGCAAGATATGCCTTGGCGTTTTCTTTACCTTGTGCAATCTTTTCACCATTATATGAGAACCAAGCCCCGCTCTTAACGATAATATCGTTTTCAATTGCAAGGTCAAGAATACAACCCTCTTTACTGATTCCAAGGCCATAGATTATATCAAATTCAGCGGTTTTGAAAGGAGGAGCAAGTTTATTTTTGACAACTTTAACCTTAGTTCTTGAACCAATGTTGTCAGCGCCGTCTTTCAAAACTTCTCCTTTGCGCACGTCAAGCCTTATGCTGGCATAGAACTTAAGCGCCTTTCCACCAGGTGTTGTTTCTGGGTTACCAAACATAACTCCAACCTTTTCACGAAGTTGGTTAATGAAAACAACACACGTGTTGGTTTTGCTGGTTATCCCGGCAAGTTTTCTCAGCGCTTGGCTCATAAGTCTTGCTTGCAAACCAACATGTGAATCGCCCATTTCTCCGTCAATTTCAGCCTTTGGCGTTAATGCTGCAACTGAGTCTATAACAACGATATCAACCGAACCACTCCTAACAAGCGACTCGCAGATTTCAAGCCCTTGCTCACCGGTGTCGGGTTGTGAAACATAGAGGTTTTGAGTGTCAACACCAAGTCTTGCAGCATAAACTGGATCAAGTGCGTGCTCAGCATCAATAAACGCTGCTGTTCCACCCAACCTTTGTGCCTCAGCAATAATGTGCAAAGAAACGGTTGTTTTACCAGAAGATTCTGGCCCATATATTTCAATAATTCTTCCTCTTGGAACACCGCCAATACCTAGCGCCATATCCAGTGTTAAGCAACCGGTTGGAATAACATTAACTTCTTGATGAGGAGCCTCACCAAGTTTCATTATGCTTCCTTTTCCGAATTGTTTTTCAATTTGAGCAATTGCCTGCTCAAGAGCTTTTTCTTTTTCGTTCATAATTTCATCCTCAAATTTTGAATTTTCCCTTTTTGTTTTACACCCTAATTATATCACGCTAAAAAAAATAATGCAAACAATTTTCAAACATTTGTTTGAAAATTTTGAAAAATTTTCAAATTTGATTTATTCTTCGGTTTTTTCTGGTTTTTCCGCTTCTTCTTTTGGCTCATCAGCCTCTTTTTCAGGTTGCTCAGTAGCTTCTTCTGGTGCTTTTTCATTGTTTTCTTGAGCACCTTCAAGGCTCTTTGTTATAAGTGGCCAAGCGTTTGTCATGTAGATGCAACATGAAATCAATGCTAAAATTGCACCACCAACAACACCAACCAATGCAAGAACTCTGAAGAAGTTTGACATCCAGCCAGCAAAAGCACAACCAATATAGAACATTGCAACGATGCAACCGCAATCAAGAACAAACGACTTGATTTTTCCAAAAATATCAGCAGCAATAACAACGCCGTCTTTGGCTGCAAGCATTCTCACGCCGGAAATCAAAATATCTCTTAAAACAACAACTAAGATAACCAGTGTTGCAAGCCATGCATCTGTGATATAGAAAGCAACACAGATGAGCGCTGATGTTGTTAAAAATTTATCGGCAATTTGATCGGCAAATTTCCCAAAGTCTGAAACTTGATTATATTTCCTTGCGACCTTTCCATCAAAGAAATCGGTTACGCAGGCGATAATATAAACACCAAGCGCAAAGAACTTGCCAATTCCAAGCGGAATTGGAAGCAAGAACAAGAGCACCATAAGTGGTGTGCATATTATTCTTGAAATTGTTAATTTGTTTGCTAAGTTAAGTTTTTTCATATAACTTCCCCCTTAAAATCATCACCAAGATTTTTTGTTATTTTAACGTTATAGAACTCGCCAACATCAACAAATTGCTTTGATTTGAAATAAACAAGATTGTCAACGTCTGGCGCTTGATATTGACTTCGGCCATAGAACAATTCCTTGTCGTAGTCAATTCCTTCATACACAACTTCAACGGTTTGCCCAACCATACCGTTTCGGTTTTGTTTTGCAATTTTATCTGCAACATCAACCGCTTCAAGAAGCCGAGAATGCTTAACTTTTTCTGGAACCTGGCCTGGCATTTTGCTTGCAACCGTTCCATCTTCTTTACTATATTCAAAGAATCCAACGTGTGTGAGTTTATATTTTTTAATGAATTCAAGAAGTTCTTGTTGGTCTTCTTCGGTTTCACCCGGAAAGCCAACCATAAAAGTTGTTCTTATGGCAATTTTTTGAGGCATTGCCTTAATTCTTTCAATAAGCTCAATTTGCTTATCCTTATCAATATGCCTATTCATTGCTTTAAGCAGTTTATTACTTACGTGTTGCATTGGAATGTCAAGGTAGTTGCAAAGTTTATTATTCCTTACCATCTCATCAAGCAGTTCTTGAGAAACGTTTTCAGGATAGCAATAAAGAAGTCTTATCCACTTCAAATCTCTTATTCTTGAAAGGCGCTTTATAAGTTCAACAAGCGTTGGCTTATTATATAGATCTGTTCCATATTTGGTTACGTCTTGAGCAACCAAGATAAGTTCTTTTGCGCCTTCATGCACAAGTTCTTTTGCTTCTTCCATTAGAAGTTCAATTGGCTTGCTACGATATCGCCCACGGATATATGGAATTGTGCAAAATGTGCAATAATTATCGCAACCATCAGCAATTTTAAGATATGCATAGTGGTTCGGGGTTGTAACAACCCTGTTTTGAACATGTGGAACGGTGTTAGGTTCGCCAACAAAAACTAATTGTTTTTTAGAAGCATAAACCTTATCAATTATGCCATCAATTTCTGGATATTGTGAAATACCCATAAAAGCATCAACTTCTGGAAATTCGCTTTTAAGTTGTGGCAGATATTTTTGTGGCATGCAACCAGTAACAATAATCTTCTCGCATCTACCACTTTTCTTGTATGCAAGCATTTCTTCAATTGAAGAAATTGCCTCTTTCCTTGCGCTTTCAATGAATGCACAAGTGTTGATTATGATAACATCTGCCCTCGCCGGATCACTTGTTAATGCATATCCTGAGTTTTGCAGATATGTTATCATAATCTCTGTGTCAACCCTGTTTTTATCGCATCCAAGCGACACAATCCCAATTGTTTTTTTAACTTTTCTCATTATACTTTATCACCAAAAATATCAATAAATTCGTCCATTGTAATCAGGACCTCACGGTTCTTACTGCCATTTGCAGGGCTAACATATCCCCTAAGTTCCATTTGATCAACAATTCTTGCAGCACGGGAATATCCGACATAAAACCTACGTTGAATCATATTAACTGAACCTTTTTTGCTCTCAATAAAGAACTTCAATGCCGCTGGAAGATATGGATCCATAGTGTTTGAATGATCAACAGGTTGCTCAATGTTAACTGCCGAAGCATCGCCAGCATCTTCTGGTTCTTCTTTGGTTGCATAAATTTCCTTTTCAACCTCTTCATCATAATCGCATTCGTTGTTTTCACGTATGTATTTAATACACTTTTCAACTTCGTCATCAGAAATATATGCGGCCTGCAATCTAACTGGAGTTGGCATATCCTGAGGAGAGAACAACATATCTCCCATTCCAAGCAAGTTTTCTGCACCAGGCTCATCAAGAATAGTTTTTGAATCAACATAGTTGGTAAGCGCGAAGGCAATACGGCTTGGAAGGTTCGCTTTAATCGTTCCAGTAACAACTTCAACAGAAGGTCTTTGGGTTGCAAGAACAAGGTGAATTCCGCATGCACGGGCAAGCTGAGAAAGACGTCTGATTTGCTCTTCAACCTCTTTCTTTGCTGCCATCATGAGTTCGGCAAGTTCATCAACAACAATAACAATATAAGGAATTTTCTTGTAATCCCCGTTCTTAACGGCATCACACTGATTGAATGTTTCAATATTGTTTGTTCTTGTTTCCTCAAACATCTGATATCGTCTTTGCATTTCTTTAACAGCCCAAGTAAGCGAATTTACTGCTTTTTGTGCATCGCTGACAACATCAGGAAGCATCATATGAGGCATTCCCTTATATCTTGAAAACTCAACCCTCTTTGGATCTATCAAAATGAATCTTAATTGTTGCGGCGACATCTTAAACATCAGGCTAACAATAAGACTATGCAAGAAAACAGATTTTCCTGAACCGGTTGAACCAGCAACCAAAACGTGAACAAGTTTTGCAAGGCTCTTAACAATAACTTCGCCGGTTATGTTTTTGCCAATTGCAACAGGCAATGGTTTTGTTGAAGACTGAAATTCTGGGCTTTCAACAAGCTCCCTGAAAGAAACTGTGCTTCTTGGATCATTTGGAACCTCAACACCAACGGCATCTTTACCTGGAATTGGCGCCTCTATTCTAACGCCATGCTTGCTCATTAACGCCATTGCAAGGTCGTCATTATATGCCAAAATCTTCTTAACAGGAACCCCTGATGGCATAGAAAGTTCATACCTTGTTACTGTTGGCCCTCTAACAACATTTGTAACTTTGCAAGAAAGTTTGAATGTTTCGAGTTTATCCTCAATTCTGCGCGCATTTTCTTCATAGTTCTTGTTATACTTTGAAGGATCGTCTTTGCTTAGCTTCAAAATGTTTGTTGGAGGTGGATTATATTTAACATCAAGCAAAAACTTCTTAACTTCTTTCTGTTTAGTTGCTTGCCCTATCTCCGTTTGCTCTCCACGCCAACGTCTATTTCTCTCGGCACCCCTGCCAAATGGCTGGCTGATATCATCAGTTTCGTTTGATGTTAAGTCTGTTGCAAACAAACCTCTTTCACTGCCACGCCTTGAAGCGGAATTCTCAATTGCATCATCACCATCCTCTTCAACGCCACGCCCTCTCCTGATGCCCAAGATATTCATCGCTTCATCATGATCAACCTCATCTTCGCTAGCATCATCTTGTCTTGCACCAAACAAAACATTTGAAGCACGAGTTCTAGGGCTAACATCCTCATCATCTTCCGCTTGGTTTGTATTTGATTGAAGCCAAGCCCTGCGCTCTTCATTTGTGCTTTCATAGATATTTGGAACAGGCTTTTCTCCAAACAAAATATCTCTTGCTGATTGTGTTTCTTCAGGAGTTTCTTCTTCTGCCTCTTGTTCAGTGCCAAACAAAACACTTCTTGCGCTTTGTTTGGTTTCATCTTCATCGCTGTTTTCCTCATCGGCAACAATTTCATTTTGCTCATTATCTTCAGCTTCATCAAGGTTCTCTAGTTCAACATTGCTGGCTGGAACCTTGATATATTCTTCCTCGTCTTCTTCATATTCATCATATGATGCACCATATTTTGAACCAGAAGTAAGACGTTTATTTTCTTTGCTGTAAATAGAATAATCAACGGTTAACCCACCAAAAACACAGATGCAAATTCCAAAGAAGACGCATGTTCCAACTCCGCCAACAAGACAACTGATGAGGTCAGCAATCAAACCAATGATAACCCCACCAACCGTAACGCCATTTGGCATTGCATAACAATATGAAATATATTGCGAAAATGTCATTTCTGACAAAGCTTTAACGCTAAATATGGAATGCAAAAGCCCCATAATAGAAATAATGGTTAGCAAAACTAACCACGTAAATTTTTTATCTGCGCGATATCTCATGTTCATTATGAGGGCAACGCCAACAAGCCCTAAAGCCAAAAACGTTGGGTAAGCAAGCAACCCAAAAACGCCCAAAATGAATTTCGCAACAAAAAACTGTGAAAAACAAGCAGAAACTAGGCAAATTGCACTTAATGAGAGCAAAACAATGCCAAAAAACTTTTTGACTGGGAAATTTTCAATTTGCTTGTTTTTTCTATCCTTATATACTCCCAAAGATGTTCACCCCAAAAACTAGTCAGTAATAAATTTTTTCAAGAAATCAAATCCAATTGGCCTTCCAAGATATGCAATGTTAATTTTTCTATAATCAACGATTTCTTCCAAAATATCCATTGCATCTTCGTAAGTTATGTCTGAAAGAATGCGATATTCATTATCCAAAGAATACTCTTGCCTTGCAACTGTTAATGCATTTGCGCAAAGGCGAGTCAGTTCATCAGATTTTTCAGCATCAAGAACATATTTTGTTATATATGAACTCTTTTCAGCATTAAACTTGTTTTTCAAGAGGCCACGACTCTCAACACACGATTTAACGCAGAACAATAATTTTTCAACAAAGGTTTCTGCGTGGTCAACATCAACAATAACACTGAAAACAAGTTTTCCATTATTTGCGTATGAAATACTATCAACGCTAACCTGTTTATAGTATTTTTCATTAGCAAGACTTTGCATAATCTGTTCTTCAAGTGGCTTACACATTATTTCCAACGCATAATGGTCTTCATTTTTGAATGAAAGGCCTGGGAAAGAAATTTGGATTCTGCTTTGGTTAAATGGCCTGTTCTTTATATTGATGAACCCTTCAAAATCATAAATTTGAGAAACATATTTGATTTGACGATATGGCTCATTTTTAAGCCTTTCATAGAAAGTTCTTGAAATCAATTCAACAACGGTTCCTTCATTAACTGCACCACCAACAGATATAACAATATTCTTTGGGCTTTGGTATTTTTGAAGTTGTTCAAGAAGTTTTTCTCTTGTTATTCTTCCAATAGACTTAGCATTCCCAAGTTTAAGGTTTGCCAGCCCCGTTCTTGCAAACAAAGATTGATTTGAAAGTTGATTGAGATAATTTGCTGGGTTAAGTTTTGAAATTTCAATCTCTCCCCTAAGTTTTGCCCTTATCTGCTCGATACTTTCATAATCAAAGTTTGAATTAAACAGAATATCATAAATGAATTCAATTGCCTTATCAATCTTATTTTTAAGGCAGCTAACCTCAATTTGAATAAACTCTGTTTGAGCATCAATCTTAACAACAAGCCCATCGCTTTTTGCCTTTTCAAGGAGCTCACTATTTGATGGATAGTCATGAGTTCCACAGGTTAATAACTCTGCGATCATTGCGCAAGTTCCATTAAGAAGTTGCGTTTCACCTTGATATCCTCCAACAAGATTAACACAGACGGTTGCTGTGTTCAATTCTGGCATTTCGTTAACTTGTAATCTTAATCCATTTGGAAAAGTTGTCAGTGCCATAAAATCCCCCCAATTATCTTTTGTTTGCTTCATTATAACATAAAAAAAGCCATTTCAAAAATATTTGAGTGGCTTTTTGTAAATTTGTTTATATTTTATAATATTATCTTAATGTTTCAGACACCGTTGTAGCAAGGAACCCGTTTTGCTCAATATAATCTAAAATTTTGGGCAAGGCCTGGGCGGTTTGTGCGGTTGGATGCATCAATATCAAATCCCCACCGCTCATTTTACTGGTTGCACGGGAGTATATCAAATCTGCATCATGATCTCGCCAATCAATTGTATCCCGAGTCCACATAATTGTTTTATATCCCAAATCGTTTGCAACCTTAACCGTTGTTTTGCTATAACTTCCGCTTGGTGGCGCAAACAAGTTCATATCAACACCAATTGTTGCTTTAACAACTTGATGATTATAAGAAATTTCCTCTCTATTGCGTTCCGCTGTTAGGTTTTCATGATCCTTATGATAAAACCCATGATTTGCAATTTCATGCCCTTGCGCATACACTTTTTTAAGAACTTCTGGGTTATCATTAACCCAACTGCCACCAACAAAAAATGTGGTTTTAACATTATGATCTTTAAGAGTTTTGAGCATTGAATCAAGAAATTCCGTTCCCCAATAAACATTAATCATTAATGAAACATTTTTTGTTTCTGTGTTGCCTGAATAATACACACCATTAACAATATTTGCGCTTGCAAGCACCGTTGTTGGTTTTGATGGCAAAACAATTCCCGCCACCATACACCCTCCAACGCAAATAACAAGCAATATATTCGTTATTATCGTACTCTTTTTACTCACATTATATGATATGCAATACAGCATAACGAATATGAAAAAACGGAGCCTATTTTAAGCCCCGTTCATTTTGTTCATCATCTTCAAACACTGAATTAATAAAGCGATCTTCGCTATCATCATATCTCTTAGACTCTGTCATTGAAAAATATTTAATTTGGCTATCAAGATGCTGAATTTCATTATAAAAATCAATTGCCTCATTAACCAAATCGTAAAAATGTTTCATTCCAGCCCTATCTTCTTTCAGTGCAATAATATTTGGATCATCATCATACTTTTTATTGCCCCTTGCGATTTCCACAATTTCAAAGAAGGTATATTGGCTTTCTCGCTCTGTTTCCTCCTCTTCTTCTTGTGAATCTTCTAAAAAGCCTTCATCCATAGCTTGCTGAGTGAGTTCATTAAATTCATCTTCATTGATGCCTTCAAAATCCATCCCAAGCTCTTCGTCAGCTAGTTCATCAAGTGTCACTTCATCATCTCTAAGTTCATCATCACGCTCAACAGATTTAACAAGAGCACCAGATATAAGATCATTAATATCGTCAATGCAATCACACAGAACATCTGTTTCAACGTCATTTTGCACTAAAGCATAATTATACATTGTTGCCGCAAGCGTTTGGCTCATTTTCATCTTACTACCCTGTGTTGTACACTTGAATAATGGCCCCAACTTATATTTTATAAAGTTTTGTGATTCCTTAGTTTTGCTTGCTGGCGCAAACCCCATTAATGCAAACACACTAATTGCCTCTAAAAGGCGTTTATCTTTTGCTTGTGATTCGCCTAGTTCTTCAATCCAACCCCCCATTAAACCAACGACATTTGAAATGGTGCTGTCCATCATTTGTCCAATAACGGTTTCCTGTGCAGTGTCTTCACAATCGTCGTCTTCATCAACAACATAAGCATCAGTATCAAAAGCAAACATACCTTTCTTGATTAGATATGCAGCCAACTTAACTTTTTTATTAAAGTCTTTGTCATTCGAATTGATGTTCTGCATAAATGACTGAAAAGTCGTTTCACCCGATGAACAGGGAATTGTATTGATATTAACATCACACTCCTCAATTAAATATTTAACCATCTTTGCATCATTGTTGAGAATTGCGTAATCAAGAAGTCGATTTCCTTTCTCATCACAAGCAACGTCAAAAAACTCTCTGAGTTCTGGATTTGTTATTTCTATATCAACAGGTTGCATATATTCGCTATGTCCACTTTGTATCATAGCTGCATAAAATGCAAATAATTCTTTGTTTTTGTCATAATGGACTGGAATATTAAGCATGCCAAGATAGCAATGCTTTGTTGGTGAAGCAAAATTCTCATCGCCTATTCCTTTGTATGAGTAAACTGCCATAGATTCTCCCCTATATGCCTAGTATATCGCAAAATGGAGAATTGTCAATATCTACCCAAAAATTTACAATAAAAAACCCAGCAAATATGCTGGGTTTAATATTGTTTTATAACTTGTTTATAAGCTTAAGGTCAATTCGTCCTTTCTCATCAATCTTGATAACTTCAACTTCAACCCTATCGCCAATTGCAACAACGTCTTCAACCTTCTCAACTCTCTTTTCGCTGAGTTTTGAAATGTGAATCATTCCGTCAATGTTGTTAGTGATTTCAACGAATGCGCCAAATGGCATAATTCTTACAACTGTTCCAGTGTATTTTTCACCAACTTCTGGCTCAAACAAAATTGAATTAATGATTTCTTTTGCCTTCTCGCAAGCATCAAGATCACTTGAAGCAATCATAACCTTGCCCTCATCAGTGATATCAATCTTAACTCCGGTTTCATCAATAATCTTGTTGATTATCTTTCCACCGCTTCCAATAACTTCGCCAATTCTTTCTGGATCAATGTTGAACGAAATAATCTTTGGAGCATATTTTGAAAGTTCTTTTCTTGGCTCGCCAATAACTGCAAGCATCTTGCCCATAATTTCCATACGGCCCTTTCTTGCCTGTTCAAGCGCTGTTGTTAAAATTGCCTTGTCAATTCCTTTGATCTTGATATCCATTTGGATAGCAGTTATACCATTTTTTGTTCCGGCAACCTTAAAGTCCATATCGCCAAGGAAATCTTCAAGGCCTTGAATATCGCTAAGAACAACAACCTTCTTGCTCTCTTCATCTTTGATAAGCCCCATTGCAATTCCGGCAACTGGCTCTTTGATTGGAACGCCGGCATCCATAAGTGAAAGCGTTGAAGCGCAAACACTCGCCATTGATGAGCTTCCGTTTGATGAAACAACTTCACTAACAAGCCTTAAAGCATATGGGAACTCGTCTTCGCTTGGAATAACTGGTTCGAGTGCTCTTTCTGCAAGCGCACCATGGCCAATTTCTCTTCTTCCTGGAGCCTTGAGTGGTTTTGCTTCACCAGTTGCATATGGAGGCATATTGTATTGGTGAATATATCTCTTATATTCAACTTCATCAAGTCCATCAAGTTTTTGAGCATCACCTATTGTTCCAAGGGTTAAAGCGTTGATAACCTGTGTTTGTCCGCGAGTGAAAACACCGCTTCCATGAACTCTTGGAAGAATTCCGGCTTCACACCAAATTGGACGAATTTCGGTTGTGGTTCGGCCGTCTGGACGGATGCCTTCGTTGATGATGCTAGCACGAACTTTTTCTTTTTTCATCTTGTAGAGGGCGTCTTTAATTTCTTGCTCTCTGCCTTCATATTTTTCGGCAAAATGCTCTAAGCACTTTTCTTCAACCTCATCAACCTTTTCGGTTCTAACAAGTCTGTTTGTTGTGATTCCAAGGGCCTCGTTAAGCATATCATCTGCATATGCCCTAACGTCTGCCATAACGTCATCACCAACAGCATAATATTCAATGTTTTTCTTTTCTTTTCCGCAATCTTTTGCAATGTCTTCAATGAAGGCAACAATCTTCTTGATTTCTTCATGTGCAAACATAATTGCATCAAGCATTTCTTTTTCGCTAACTTCCTGAGCACCTGCTTCAACCATCATTATTGCATCTTTTGTTCCAGAAACGGTTAAATGCATTCTGCTCTTCTCGTTTTCAGCTGTTGTTGGGTTAATTATATATTTTCCATCAACATATCCAACTGCAACGCTTCCCGTTGGGCCTGCCCAAGGGATATCGCTGATAGATAATGCAACGCTTGAGCCAATCATTGCCAGAACTTCTGGTGGATTGTCTGGGTTAACACTGAGCGCCGTTGCAACAACTGCAACATCGTTATAGAATCCCTTTGGGAACAATGGGCGGATTGGTCTATCAATAAGACGGCTTGTTAATATGCCTTTATCGCTTGCTCTGCCCTCACGTTTCTTATATCCACCTGGAAACTTTCCAACTGAATACATTTTTTCTTCAAAATCAACTCCAAGAGGGAAAAAATCCATCCCATCTCTTGGCTTCTTGCTCATGGTTACATTAACCATAACCATTGTTTCGCCACTTTTAACGATACAAGAACCGTTTGCGAGGCCAGCATATTTCCCAACTCTAACCTCAATTTCGCCATTTCCAACTTTCAGCGAGTATCTTTTTTCTTCCATATTTTTCTCCTTTCTTTCCTATACTTTTCCTTCCACACACATAATACCTTTTTTAAGCCACCTTGACTTAAAAAAAAGGGCGAAAAACTTAGGTTAATCGCCCATAATTTGCTATTTTCTTATTCCAAGTTTAGCAATGAGTTCACGATAGCCTTCAAGATTAGTTTTCTTGTAGTATGCAAGAAGTCTTTTTCTTGTTCCAACTAATTGAAGAAGACCACGGCGTGAATGTAGATCTTGTTTATTAGTTTTAAGATGCTCAGTTAGGTTGTTGATTCTGTCTGTTAGAAGTGCAATCTGAACTTCTGGAGAACCAGTGTCACCCTCAGTGCGAGCATATTCTCTAATAATTTCCTGTTTACGCTCTTTTGTCATTTCCTTCTCTCCTTTCTTTATTCGCCACTAGCCCAAGCAAAACGTTGAAGGAATCGTTAAACCTAGGTTAAGGTCGAGTGTATTGTATCATAATGAAACGAGTTTGTAAACCCTTTTTAAGAAATAATTTATATTATTTCACATCATAAACGTCGCTAAGAGATTTAAGCTTAACCTTGATGCCCTTTTCTTGTTGCCTATCTTTAACTTGAACAACGAGATCAATTTTTGCCTCACCATCACGTGTTGTGGTGTTAACAATGCTAACAATATTAACCTTGATGCTGGTCAGTGCGTTAGTTATGTTTGAAATAGCCATGCCATCATTTTTTGCAATAACCGTAAGTGAGATATTAAACAATTGTGAGCCTGATTGGCCCCATTCAACACCAACCTGTTTTGCGTTGTCAATAAGACATGCATTAGGGCAATCCGCTCTATGAATTGTTATTCCTCTTCCCCTGCTTGCAAAGGCAACAATTTTATCACCAACAATTGGGTTGCAACACTTTCCAAACCTAACAGGAACCCCCGTCATTCCATCAACAATAACGCCATTAGAATTGTCCAATTTTTTAGCAGATTCTATTTGCGACTGCCTGATTTTGCGCTCAAGTTTTTCCTTTGTTTTGCGCTCAGCAACAACCTTTCCAAGAGCCTGTTTTGCGGTTATTCCACCATATCCAATAGAGGCGAAAACGTCATCAACAGATAAAAGGTTGAAACGCTTTTTAAGTTCTTCCATGTCAAGATCGCCCAAAAGGTCATTTAAGGCATAGCCACATTTCTTTGCTTCAAGATCCAAAATTTCACGGCCAAGTTTAATGTTTTCATCTTTCGATTGTTGTCTGAAATAGTTTCTTATTCGGTTTCTTGTTGAACTGCTTCGTGCAAAATTAAGCCAATCAAGGCTTGGGCCTTTTGATGCTGGGTTGGTTAATATCTCAACAACATCGCCGGTTTGCAGATTATAGCTAAGAGGAACCATTTTCCCATTGACAACCGCTCCAACACACTTGTTCCCAACGCTTGTGTGGATTGCATATGCAAAGTCGATTGGAGTTGCTTGCTCTGGAAGTTCAACTGGCTTTCTCTTTGGCGTAAACACCCAAATTGTTCCAGTCCCAAGATCCATTTTGAGAGCATCAACAAATTTTTCATCATCTTTGATTGCCCGCTCACTCTCAATGATTTTTTTGAATTCATTTATCTTTTCATCAAGAACACTTTGCTTATTGTTGCCTTCTTTATATCTCCAATGTGCCGCAATTCCATACTCACAGAATTTATGCATCTCCTCAGTTCTGATTTGAACCTCAAAAGGAACTCCATCAGTTGTGAGTAGCGTTGTGTGCAGCGAGCGATAGCCATTTGGCTTTGGACTGGCAATGTAGTCCTTAAACCTGCCAGGAACGGGCTTGTATTGAGCATGGATTTCACCCAAAACACTATAACAATCTTTAACATCATCAACGATAACTCGCAATGCAATAATATCGTAGATTTTATCAACCCCGCCTTTACTCAATTTTTTATAAACACTATAAAAATGCTTAAAGCGCGAAGAAACCGTCCCGTTGATTTTAAGTTTTTCCAAAATTCCTTCAAGTTTTTGGTTAACTTCCTGCATAATCTGCGTTTTCTTCTTAAATTTTCGCTCTAATTCATCTTTCAACTCTTGATATTCTTTTGGACAAAGAACCTTAAAGCAGATATCCTCCATGTGAGATTTAATCTTTCCAATTCCCAAGCGCTCGATAAGAGGTACATAAATATCCATTGTTTCTCTGGCAAGTTCTTTTTGTTTTTCAACTGGCAAAGACTCCAAAACTTCAAGCGTTTGATACCTATTGCAGATGATAATCAATATAACCCTAAGGTCTTTTCCAAGGGCGATAAACATTTGCCTAAAATTTTCAAGTTCAACGTCTTGGGCACCGTCTCTTTTATATTTAATGTGGCTGATTTTATTGCACCCCTTAACCAGGGCTTCAACTTCATCACCAAAAAAGGACTTAACTTCTTTAATGTTAAGGTCGCCACGCGAAACGGCATCATGAAGCAAACAGCATATAATAGTTTCTGCATCAAGATTATATGAAATTAACATGTTCGCCGTTTTGATAATATGATTGATAAATGGTTCACCATTTATATCTTTTTCATTTGTATTGTTTTCAATGGCAAGATCAAGGGCGTTTATAATTTTTTCACCCTGCTCACCATAATTTTCGTTAACTATTTTTATGAAATCGTTAATGGTCATTTTTTCACCTTAATTGAGATAATATTTTGCTTTCAAACAAGTCCTTTTTCTCGGAATTTAGATTAACCGAAACACGAACCGCGCCACCTATTTCAAGGTTGATTACGCCAAGTTCATTTAAGGCCATTAATGAAACTGTTATGTCTGGCATACTAATAAATGGAAACATCTTGTTTAGGCCACAAACAAGGTCACAGAAAGACATATATTCGCCGTCTGTCATCTGTTTTGCAATGGCAGTATAAACATTTGCGCAATTGCCCCTAGCCCTTGAAATATCAATATCAGGCACAAAATTTGATGTTTTATAGCAAAAAACATTATTTTTTTCACCAAAACACCCTATTTCTTCTTTAGATAGTTCATCAAGAACCAAAACCTTTTGGTATTTCTTTTTCAGTTGCTTAAAATCAAACAAATACCTTGGGCTCAAAACAATAACATTGCTTTTATCTGATGGTATTATGCTAGACAATACATATCCATTTGTGTTGCAGGTTTCGAGCGCTACTTGCGCCTCTTGTGTTGTTGCTATGATTGCAACTCCATTTTGTTTGCTCCAATCTTCAACAGCGTCTTTAAGACTGGTTTTGATTTCTTGCACATCGCCGTTTTTGTTCAAAATATTCGCGCAAAATAAATATGTGCGCAATATTAAATTATTTTGATCACTAATATTTATCCGAGGCTGAAGCAGTTTAACCCGCCTAACAATTGCCTGAGGCTGGCTTTTCCCCTTATAATAATTAAAATCAAGATCCACAAAAAGTTCTTTCGTTGCCTTTGATGTAAGCATTTCAATGTTTTGTTTTCCAAAAAAATATACAACATTGGAATTAAATGCGTTATTTATTTTTATATGTGCACTATTTTTCGCCCCAAGTTGCGAAATTCTAAGTTGGTCAGATGTTATAATCTTAAATGTTGGCTTGGGGTTAGAAAACCCAAATGGTCCAATTAAGCTTAGCTCACTCAAGAATTGTTGATTAACATCCTCAAAACCAATTGTTATGTCTGCATCATCCGTAGCGGGAGCCAAGCCACTGCAGTCTTTTGCCAGTTTTTCAGCCAAATCGGCCTTAATATCGCCAATAAACCCATCAACCAACTTCTCGTCAATCTCAAGGCCAACCGCAAGCTTATGCCCTCCAAAATGCAAACACTTGTCCCCATGCCTTAAAACAAGAGCATGCAAATCAACGCCATCAACTCCTCTTCCACTTGCCTTATAAGTTCCGCTCTCGGTTTTTGCAAAAACAAGTGCACTTTTATGATAGTCACCGAGGATTCTTGAAGCCAAAATGCCCAATATTCCTTGATGAAAATTACCCTTGATGCAAATGATTGAATCACCAGAAACATCAGTATTATCTAATTCATCTTCAATTATATCCATTGATTTTTGAATTTCGGTAAGACGCAGTTCATTATCTGCAACGATACTAGCAAGCAAGTCATTTCTCTCTTTTGCGTTGTTTGTATTTAGAAAATCAAAAACCTTTTTGGCATCATCCATTCTTCCACTGCTGTTTATTTTTGGAACAACTTTAAGATAAATATCACTGCTTTCAATATGCCCCAATTCAAACTTCTCAAACATAAACTTCAGGCTTTCTAAGCAAAAATTCTTGTTTGAAAGTTTTTCAAGACCAATCTTAGATATTGCCCTGTTTTCATCAAGAAGTGGAACTATATCTCCAATCGTTGCAATAGCAATAAGATCAAGATACTTATTAGCAAACTCTGCTCCGGCAAGAGCGGAAACCAACTTAAACGCAACTCCAGCGCCACATAGATATTTGCAAGGATATCCATTTTCTGCCTTTGGGTCAAGAATAAGGCAATCTGGCAAAACCTCCTGTGGTTCATGGTGATCTGTAACAATAACCTGAACGCCGAGTTCTTTTAGCCTTTTGACCTCCTCAACACATGATATGCCAAGGTCAACCGTAATCAAAACGTCTGGGGCATAGTTTTGCATAATATCATCAACAAGCCCCATATTAAGACCATAGCCATCTTCAAACCGATTTGGAATATAGACCTTGCAAGTTGCATGTTGGCTCTCAAAATACTGATATAAAACCGTGCTGGCACATATACCGTCACAATCATAATCGCCAACAATTGCAAACTTCTTCCCTTCTTTAAGCGCAGAGCTGATAACCTCACAGCATCTTGACATATTCTCAAACAAAAATGGGTCGTGAAGCATAGATAAAGTTGGATTCAAAAAATCACGCATCTCTTCACGCGTTTTAATTCCAAGATTATTTAGCCAAGAAATTAGGCGGCTGTCTTTTATTGTCTTAATATTTTTCACCATTCATACATAAAGCCTTTTCAAATGTTTCCATCCAAAAAGGCTTTTATTAATTATTATTTTTGCTTGTTTTTATTTAATTTTGCTTGCTTCCGTGAGTCACCAACATCTAGTGCATACACATAGAATGCCGGCCCCAAAATCATTGAAACAAATAATGCAATAATCGCAGAGAAAATCAAACTAAAATCAAATGTTTGAACATAAGCGTTTGGAATAAATAAGCATAAAACACCAAACACGGCAACAACACCGCAAATCACTGCAAAAGGCAGGAACTCTTTTTGAGCAAAGTGAACAACCATATCCTTGTTTGAATAGTTTTCATATTGCTTAAGTTTTTTGCTTCCTCTTACGTTTTCAAGAACAGCAACGATTGCCATGGTTGTCAAAACAACGCTTGACACTAAACTAATAAGGGTCGCAGAAGATATTCTTATCCTTAAAACAGCAACAATTGATAGATACAACATAAAGTCAACAAATGTTGCAAGCGTCAGTGTTAATGCACCAGTCAACTTATATCTTGCCCAACCGGCAAAGAAAACAACAACGATAAGCGCAACGAAACCAAGGCCAAACAGCAAAACCGTGCTTGATTCTGTTGTATAGTTAACAGCGTCAAAACCAATAATTGATTCAGCACTAACCCCACACCTTGCTGAAAGTTCAGATTTTATTGCGTCTGTATTTTTAATATTTTTATCTGTCACTCTAAAAACAAGATATGTTTGAGTTCCATTATCTTCAACGAACGTGTTCTCAACGCTAAGTTTGTTTGCGCTTAAAACGGCAGAAGCCTTCTTAAGCGTTGCAGATTGATCAACAACTTCTGTTACGTCAATTTTAATTTGTGAACCTCCGCCAAATTCAACGCTAGTGTTAAAGCCAAAACAACAAACGAAGATGATTGCCAGGGCAAGCATAGAAGCAATGCCGATAAACAAATACTTAAGAGGCAGAGTGAAAATCTTATTGAATTTCATTTTTGTTACCTCCTTTAAGCCCATAATAAGCTGGTTTGTTATTGTTGTATCCATAATAGATACCAACAAACCAAGGAAGCAAACATAGATTGTTAAATGCACTTGCAAGCATAAAGATCAAACTTATGATTGCCCCTGTTCTTATTGCTCCGCTGCCAAAGAAGGCAAACAGAACAGCAACAACAAGGCCGGCAACAAGAACAAATGTGTTTGGAAGCAAAGACTTTTTATATCCAGATTCCAAACTTGCAGTTAGGGTTTTACCCTCGTGGAATTCAGATTGAACGTTGCTAGCATATGCATATGCCCCGTAGAACATTATAACAAAGCCAAGCAACATTACAAAGAGAGATGAAATGCTAAGTTCAATCCATGGCAATGCCTGCATTAAGAAAATTGCAACACAGGTTGAAAGCGCCATGGAAAGCAAATTAGCAACTCCTATTGCACGATACCTAACAATTGCAAGAGCCATCGCAAGAACAACAAGGAAAGACATAACAATTGTCATTCCAACAAACACATTGCTTTTGCCATAGGCGCCAGAATTGACATCTGCGGTTAAGCTTGCCGTTGAATATGGCGAACTCATTGTATTGATTCTTGTTTCCTCAGTGTTAAAGTCAACAGGAATAAATGAACCAAGTTTAACCTTCATTGCAAAATCTTCTGCTTCTGCATAATTTGCAAATGTTAAATACATATCATCATAAACAGCCGAACTGCCCGCAAAGCTAGTTTGTAAATTGCCACCCATATAAACGTAAACGGTGACAGATGAATTCATTGTTTCCTTGTATTTAACAAGTCCCTCTTCGTTAAAAGAAATCTGCACATATGTTTGACTTCCAGAAGAACCAAGTTTAACATCTGTTATATGCTCTCTTCCATCGATGAACTTCTTGCTTTCTTCGGTTCCAGTGCGCAGTTCAAATAAGCCAACATCAATTGCGTCAAGCAGTTTATCAGTGCCCTTATAGTCATGAGTTGTTGTGTTGCCAATTTCAATTCGAACGCCATTGCCAACCTGAGCAACGAAAGGTGAATAATACCCCTTTTCGCTCAAAACCGACCTGATTTCGCTGACGGTTTTTTCAATATCTTCAGCGGAAGTTCCATTTTTGAATTGATATTGTGCATACATTCCGCCCTTCAAATCATTTGCATACTGCAAATTTCCAGCAAATGAAAGGTAATTCAATGTTCCAATGTGCATTGGGATGAATGTTAATATCAGAGCAAGCCCAATAACAACAGACATCAAAATTGTTAAGAATAGTGTCATTTTTCTTTTTCTAGGTTTCATTTTAAGCTTCCTTTCAATATAAGAAATATAGATTTTTACTTGTTTATTATACATTATTAAGCAATAAACGGTCAATCTTTTTTTCAAATATTTCAAGGATAAATTAAATTTATACTAGATATTTTGGTATATTTACGCTTTTTTAAGATTAACAACAACCGCCCCTGTTATCGCACCAACAACTGCCCCAAACGCAATATCAGCAAAAACTCCAACCCCAAAATTGAAACTAGCATTAAGAATTGAGAAGATAATAAACGTTAAAATTGCAAAAGATGCTCCTAAAACCGTCCCCTTGATAAAACCTTTTGCGCCATTTTTAACAAAAACTACTGTGCCAACAATAATACTAATCGTTTTAATAGCAAGATTAACAGGAACAATGATTGCATCACTTGCCCCCGTCCACTTCAAAATAAACGCAAAAATCAAAATCAAAGCAAGAGTAATAACAAGGCTTATTATTGTTGCCTTAACAAATTTAATAATGCTGTCTTTTTTACTATTTTCCATAAAAACTCCTGCTAAATTCTATTAAGGCCAGGCGCAAAAAAGACCAAAAAAACAAAACCTGCGATTTGCAGGCTTGTTCTATTATCTATCATCCTATTTCTTTACTGTTCTTGTTTTGGAATGTGTTGCTCATATTTATTGTGCCATAACAAACCCAGTGCTAAAAAACAATCCAGAAAACATGACAGCAAGCACAATAAAATATGAAATTACCCTTCCCCAATCTTTTGTTTTATCATAAATTTTCTTTCCAACTAAAATGCAAACTCTATTTACTACATTTAGTACAGCATATAAATTTTTATTTTACATAAAACTTTTATAACTTTTATAAAAAATTTAACACCCTAACTATATTGTACGTTAGAGTGTTAAATAATCTGTTTGACGAAACAAAATTTATTTCTTTGCATTTTTTGTTTTTTCTGGTTTCTTTACTTCTTCAACAGTGGCAACTTCTTCTGTTGTTTCAGCATTTTTTTCTTGTTGTGCAACCTTTTCAGCAGCTGTTGTTGTTGAATAAACATAAGCAATGCACGAAACATCAAATTCCAAAGTTGCTTTAGAATTTTCTAGGCCTGTTTCGATAACAACACTTTTAGGCATTCCATTTTCTTTGTTAATTCTAACAATTTTTCCCATAATACCGCCTATGGTTCTTATTTCATCACCAGTGTTAAGCGATTCAACCATTTCGCCGTATTCTTTATTTCTTTTTTTCTGAGTGATCATTGGAACAATAAGCATTGCAACAACCAAAACAAGCAAGACAACATAGATAATCCAACCCGATCCAGCACCCGTTCCTTCAAGCAATAAATTTGTCATTTTAATTCTCCTTTTTCAAATATACCATATTTTACCAAATGTATGAAACTTTGGCAACTTTTTTTAATAACATTGCTCCTTTGTTTTTGAAAAAAACTATCAATATCCAGTCTTTTTTAAGTATTCTTGTCTAAATTCAAGCAACCTGTATTCTCTTATCGCTTGTTTAATCTGCTCAGTTAAATGCGTTAAATATCTCAAATTGTGTATAGATAATAGCTGTGCCCCTAAAATCTCATCAGTGTTAAACAAATGCCTCAAATATGCTTTGGTGAAGTTTTTGCAACAATAGCAATCACACTCATCGTCAAGCGTTGAAAAATCTTCTTTATATTTCCCATTTTTAACAACAACTTTTCCCTTGCTTGTGAACGCTGTTCCGTTTCTGGCAATTCTAGTTGGCAAAACGCAGTCAAACATATCAATCCCACGAATAACACCCTCAATAATGCAGTCTGGACTTCCAACCCCCATTAGATATCTTGCTTTGTCTTCTGGATAGTTTGGCGCAAGAACATCTAGCATTTCATACATAAGTGGTTTTGGCTCACCAACACTCAGTCCACCGATTGAAAACCCAACCTTTGCATACGGCAAGATATCTTTAAGTGCTTTTAACCTTAAATCAGCAAAAAAATTGCCTTGAACAATTGGAAACAGCATTTGTTTTGGGTTTTGTTGATAGGCATAACATCTCTCAAGCCATTTTTGCGTACGTTTTAACGCATCAACTGCATATGGCTTTGTTACGCCATATGTTGAACACTCATCAAACGCCATAATAATATCACTTCCAAGTTTGTTTTGAACTTCCATGCTCTTTTCTGGCGTGAAGAAATGAGATGAACCATCAAGATGAGATTTGAAGTGAACCCCATTATCCGTTATTTTATTTAAGTCTGCAAGAGAAAAAACTTGGAAACCGCCACTATCTGTTAAAATTGGCCCGTTCCAATTCATAAACTTATGCAGCCCTCCAGCCTTAGCAACTAAGTCTGCAGTTGGACGCAAATATAGATGATAAGTGTTAGACAAGATTATTTGAGCATGAACCTCGCTTGTAAGTTCCCTTGGCTCAACAGCCTTAACCGTTGCTTGCGTTCCAACCGGCATAAAAACTGGCGTTTCAATAACACCATGCGGAGTTTTTAATTCACCAATTCGCGCATAACACTCGCTCGATTTCTCTTTAACCTTAAAATCAAAATATTTCATAAATCTCTCGCTTTATATAATAAACATACTATCGCCAAAGGAGAAAAATCTATATTTTTCTTCAACGGCAACCTTATAAGCGTTTAATGTTTCTTCTCTCCCCGCAAACGCAGAAATCAGCATAATAAGCGTTGATTCTGGCAAATGGAAATTAGTTATTATGCTATCAACAAACTTGAATTTATAGCCAGGATAAATAAAAATGTTTGTTTCTTTTTTGCATGGCTCAATTTCGCCCTTATCATTTGTTGCGCTTTCAAGGGTGCGAACGCTTGTTGTCCCAACGGCTATGATTCTTTTGCCTTCTTTTTTTGCCATATTGAGTTTATCTGCTGTTTCTTTTGAAACCTCAATCATTTCACTATGCATATGATGGTTTTCAATATTTTCTTCGCTAACCGGCCTGAATGTTCCAAGCCCAACATTTAATAAAACCTCAACAATTTGAACGCCTTTAGCCCTGATTTTTTCAAGCAATTCTTGCGTAAAATGAAGCCCCGCCGTTGGCGCTGCACTAGAGCCTGGTATTTTGTTATAAACCGTTTGATAACGCTCTTTATTTTTCAGCTTTTCGTGGATATATGGTGGCAGTGGCATCTCGCCAATGCGATCAAGCTCTTCTTCCAACGTTCCACTTTGAAGATGAAACTCGATAACCCTTCCGCCAATTTCAGCAAGGTCTCCAACAATTTCAGCTGAAAGGTTGTCACTAATCCTAATTTTAGCCCCAACCTTAAATCTTTTTGCTGGTTTGAGTAAACACTCGTAACTAGAAAGATTAATGCGCTTCAAGAGCAAAATTTCAACCTTTGCCCCCGTTTCTTCCTTAAGTCCATAGAGCCTTGCTGGAATAACGCGGGTGTTGTTTATAACTAGAACATCATCTTTTGACAAATAATCTATAATATCGTAAAAATGCTTATGTTCAATTTGTCCAGTTTTTCTGTTTAGCACCAAAAGCCTTGAACTATCTCTTGGCTCAACTGGTTTTTGGGCAATCAATTCTTCTGGCAAATCGTAATAAAAATCACTAGTTTTCATTGTTCACCTTGATTTTGAAATGCTCATAAGCCGGTGTTAACGCAATTCTTCCACGAGGCGTTCTTGAAATGAAGCCAAGTTGAAGAAGATATGGCTCATAAACATCTTCAATAGTTGATGGTTCTTCACCGGTGGCGGCTGAAATGGTATCAAGCCCAACTGGCCCACCACCAAACTTTTTTATGATAGTTGTTATGATTCGTTGGTCAACAAAATCAAGGCCAAGTTCATCAACCTGCATTCTTTCAAGCGCCATTCGGGTTATGTTAATATCAATTTTGCCGTTGTTATAAACATCTGCAAAATCACGAACACGTTTAAGATACCTGTTTGCAATTCTTGGAGTTCCACGGCTTCGGCTTGCAAGTTCACAAGCGCTTGTTTCGTCAATGGCAATATCAAGAAGTTTTGCTGAACGCTTAATTATCTCTGCAAGTTCAGGAACAGAATAGAGTTCCAAACGACAAATAACGCCAAATCTATCTCTTAATGGCCCCGTGAGCATACCGGCTTTTGTTGTTGCTCCAACCAGAGTGAACTTTGGCAAATTGATGCGCATACTTCTTGCGGATGGGCCCTTTCCAACCATAAAATCAAGGGCATAATCTTCCATCGCTGGATATAAGATTTCCTCAACGTTATGATTGAGTCTGTGTATTTCATCAATGAAAAGAACATCGTTTTCATTAAGGTTGGTTAAGATTGCTGCCAAATCGCTAGCCTTTTCAATGGCCGGGCCACTGGTTAACCTAAGCTGAACGCCAAGTTCGTTTGCAATGATGTGGGATAGCGTTGTTTTTCCAAGACCAGGGGGACCATAAAGAAGAACATGATCCAGGGCTTCCCCTCGCTTTTTTGAGGCCTCAATATAAACCTTGAGATTCTCCTTAACTTTTTCTTGCCCAACATAATCTTTCATTGACTTTGGGCGAAGAGTGTTCTCAATTTCTTCATTGTCTTCAGGAAGTTTTTGAGATGAAACGAACCTTACGTCTTCAACCTCGTCATCTGCTTTCCTTGTTGAACTCACAAATCTCTCGTCAAGTTCCATTAGCTCCTCCCCATATTTTTAAGACATATCGTAACAATGTCTTGCGTTGTCATATCATTAGTTGCATAGAGATTAACAAGTTTCGTTGCATCATTCTTGGTGAGCCCCAGACTAACAAGTGCAGTAATTGCATCATCGCTTGCTTCAGTTTTAATTGTGAGCCCAACTTGCGTGCCCCCGCCAGAAAATGTTGCATCAACCTTGTCTTTAAGTTCAAGGCATATCCTTTCAGCGGTTTTCTTGCCAAGCCCCTTGATTCCAGAAAGAAGTTTAACATTCCCTTCTGCAATTGCCCCTGCAAGCATTTCAGGGGTTCCGCAAGAAAGAATTGAAATTGCCATCTTTGGACCAATCCCTGAAACCAAAAGAAGTTTTTCAAAAAGCGCCTTTTCAGTTGCATCATAGAACCCATAAAGAGAAATGTCATCTTCCCTGACCTGCATGTAAGTTAAAACAACCTGTTCGCCCTGTTTGCTTCCAAGTTGATATATCGTGTTCTTTGAACAGTTGCATTCAAAAGCAACAGCCCCAGTGTCAACAACAATGGTGTTGTCCCCAACAACAGAAACATTCCCTTTCAAGCTATATATCATATCACTACTCCATTAAATTAGATTTCAAAAAGTTGTTTGTTTGCGCATGCGTTAAAGCAACAGCAAGTGCATCGGCGGTGTCGTCTGGTTTTGGAACGCTTTTAAGGTTTAACAAAACCTTAGTCATATATTGAATTTGCTTCTTTTCTGCACGCCCATAGCCAGTTAGCCCCTGTTTAATTTGAAGTGGCGTATATTCAAAAATCTGAACACCTTTTTCAAACGCTTCTTCAACAATAAGGCCCCTTGCTTGTGCAACCTTAATAGCAGTTGTTATATTGGTGTTAAAAAACAGTTCCTCAATTGCAAGAACATCAGGATTAAAGGCATTAAGCAGGCTTTTTGTCCCCATTTTAATCTTATATAGGCGCTCTGGAAAAGACATGTCTTTATCCGTGTCTATTGAGCCATAATCAATAACCCTGCATTTGCCATTATTTAGTTTTTCAATAACCCCCCAACCAACTATAGCATAGCCTGGGTCAATCCCTAAAATTATCATATGACACCTATCTTAATGATAGTGTTTTTGCTATAATATGTCAACTTAATTAAATAAAAAAGCCCGCAAAGATCTGCCAAACCAAAGCAAATCATAATAGGCCCAAAATTTACACAACAAAAAACAAAATATGGCGCAGACTTGCGCCATATTAATTAGAAAGAACTATTCTCCTTCTGTTTCGTCAAGCAGTTTATTGTATTCATCAAAAACTGCTTCAATAATGGTGTCGTCAAGTTCAATTTCAAACTTGTCTTCACCATCTTTACCCTTGCTTACTTTGAACACGAGGGCCTCATCTTCTTCCATTCCTTCCAAAAGTTCAACTGGTTGCAAAATTGCATAGAAATTATTTTGATAAGCAATTCCTGCAACTTCAACGAAGTCTACCTCCTCACCTTCTGCACTAATAAGAGTTACGATATCGTCCTCATCATTAGCCATATGGTCAATTGACTCTGGAACTTCTTTTCTCAAATCTTTTTCGTTTCCCATTTTTCTCTCCTTATTGGCTAACTATCTTATAAAATTTTGCCACCAGCAAGATAGTTATACCTATTTTTTAGGTTTATCAAGATAATTTTGAAGAATGATTGTTGCTGCAACGCTATCAATAAGGTCTTTCCTTTTCTCCCTCCTGACGTTGCCTTCAATCAAAACCCTTTCAGCAGACACTGTTGAAAGCCGTTCATCTTGAAATTCAATTGGAACTTGTGTTAATTGTTTGAGAGCATTAACAAATTCTTCAACGAATTCAACACTTTGCCCCGATGTTCCATTAAGTTTTAATGGTTTTCCGACAATAATCGCATCACACTCAAGCGATTTCGCAAGGTCTGCAATATAGCCAACATCAGCTTTCAAAAACTTACGCTTATAAACACTGTGTGGCGAAGCAATAATCCCAAGGCTATCACTTGTTGCAATGCCAATTCTTGCGGTGCCAATATCAAGGCCCAACTTCTTCATTTCTTGCTCCTACTTCTGTATTGTAGCATAAAATAAAAGTTAGTCCAAATATTTTGGACCAACTTTTTGAAGTTTTAGAACTATTTACTATTTTTTCTTTGCTTTGTTTATAGAATCTGAAATGTCTTCTATCTTTTCCTGAGCCATCTGCGTTCCCTTCTTAACCAATTCAGCAATCTGCTTGTTTTGGCTAACAACTATTGCACCAACAGCAACACCGGCGAGCATAGAGGCAAAGCAACAGCCTAAAAATTCCTTCATAGTTCCTCCTTTTTTTCAAAAGCATTAACACTACGCCTCAATATTAATATTTGCGCATCTGCGCCATGCGTTTGCTTTTGATTACCTCTATTTTGCCCAAATTTCGACAATTTATGCAAAAAAAGCACCGATTTAATCGGCGCCTTTATTTTTTACCTATTCTTCATTTTCTTCGTTGAGTTTTTTAAGGGCTTCCCCAATAGTGCTTGTTAGGCTGTCTATTGAGTTATAGATTTCATCTTCCTCAGTATCACTATTGTTATAAATCTCAACGGTTTTTGTTACGGTTTTTGTTGTTTTTGTTTTTCCAGTTGTTTGAACTTCTGGTTCTTTGTTTTCTACTTCTTCAGTTTTTTCTTCTGGCAAATCATCAAGTTCTTCATCAAGTTCATTGATGTCTTCATCAACAATGTCTTTAATTTTCTTTTCTTTCTTTGAAGCAGATTTCTTTGGAGCTTTTTTCACTTCAACAACTGGTTCTTCATCTGCTTCCTCTTCAACTGCCTGCTCTTCTGTAGCGGCACTTTTTTCTATGCCACCATTAAGATATTGCTCAGGAACCTTGCCAGTTGTTTTCTTAAAATAAGACGTTATACAAAGTTTGATTGCTTCTTCAACAAGTGCAACAGAATATGCTCTGTTTGCTGGGATTGTTCCCCCAAGTTCGCTTTTAATTGCATCAACATTAACACCAAAAGCCTCATCAAGGGTTTTTCCCATAATAAGCTTTGTTGCAACGCTTGATGCTGCAATGGTTACGGTGTTTCCATAAGCCTGGAACTTAACATCTTTGATTGTGTTTTTGCTAACTTCAATATAAATCTTGACAATGTCGCCACAACTACGATCCTTAACCTTACCAACACTGTCAGCACCCTTAATTACCCCAACATTAACAGGGTTATAAAATTCTTCTAATAGTTTCTTGTTATACATACTATAATTCCACCTTGTTCTTATATATTCTAACAGCCGAAATGCTTCTTATCTTCTTAACTGCTTTATACAAACAATTAACAGCGTAATCAATCTCTTCCGTTGTTGTGTTAGGGCTAAACGTGAATCTGATTGAACTTTGAGCAACTTCTTCTTCAAGGCCCATTGCAACCAAAACATGGCTTGGTTCAAGAGAGCCAGACGCACAAGCTGAACCGGTTGAAACATAAACACCGCTTCTATCAAGCATCATTAATAGAGCTTCCCCCTCAACGCCTTCAAAAGAAATGTTAACGTTATTAAGAAGTCTTTGGCTTGGATGCCCGTTAAGAGATATATTATGAATTCTCTCACTAACTTGCTTCAAGAAATACTTTCTTATGTTCCTTAATTTCTTGTTGTTTTCTTCAAGGTTTTCTGTTGCAATTTCAATTGCTTTGCCAAGTGCAACTGCACCAGGAACATTGCTTGTTCCAGCGCGCAAGTTTCTTTCTTGATGTCCACCATCAATAAACTTGTCAATCTTAACGCCTTTCTTAACGTAAAGAACGCCAATTCCCTTTGGCCCACCAAATTTATGAGCTGAAAGACTGAGAGCGCTTATGTTCATTTCATGAACGTTAAATGGAATTGCGCCGATTGCTTGAACAGCATCAGTGTGGAATGGAATATCACTCATGTTCGCAAGTTCTGCAATGGCTCTTATTGGCTCAATTGTTCCAACTTCATTGTTAGCGCTCATGATTGAAATTAAAACCGTTTCAGGTCTGATAGCTTTAACAATTTCAGTGTAGTCAACAACACCCTTATCATCAACAGGAATGTATGTTACTTCAAAACCTTCCTTCTCAAGCGCCTTGCAAGACTCCAAAACTGATGGGTGCTCAATTGCGCTTGTTATGATATGGTTTCCTTTTGCCCTGTTAGCACGAGCAATCCCTTTGATTGCCCAGTTGTTTGATTCGCTTCCACCAGATGTAAAGAAAATTTCACTTGGGTTAGCGCCGATTGCCTTTGCAACCTTAGAGCGAGCAGCTTCAAGGGCTTCATCTGCTTCTCTGCCTTTGAGGTATAAACTTGCAGCGTTGCCATATATGTCATTAAGCGCAGTTACCATTTCTTTATAAACTTCGCTTAGCATTGGGGTTGTGGCAGCGTGGTCAAGATATACGCTAGTTATTTTTTCCATTTGCTTTTCTCCTATATTTTTACTAAAAACATTTTACCACTACTAATAATTATTGTCAATAATAAACCAAAATAAAAAAGGGCAATTTGCCCTAATTTTGCGTTTTTAGACGCGATTTTAACTCGTTTTGGGTTAAAAATCCAACATTTCTTGCAATTTCTTTGCCGGATTTATAAATAACAATGGTTGGAATCGAATAGATATTTTGGCTGATTGCCACCCCTTCGTTATCGTCAACATTGCATTTATAGAACTCATATTCTTCCCCAAGTTCTTCGGCAACCGCTTCAAAGTTAGGCGCCATCATCTTGCATGGCCCACACCAAGAAGCCCAAAAATCAATAACAACTGGTTTTTCGCCCCCAATAACTTTTTCAAAATCTTGTTCATTAACTTCGCGCATAATTTCCCTCCTTTATGCTTCATAGAAACCAATTTTTGGCGCTGTTTTATTCTTAATCTCTGCAATTGCGTCTTTCAAATGTTCTTTAACATATTCCCTATTAATTTCAATTTCAATAACAGGATGATCGCCTGTTGCATTAAACGAAATATCCTCAATCAATGTTTCCATAATGGTATGAAGACGCCTTGCTCCAATGTTTTCCACATTTTTGTTTTCATAAACTGCAACTTCACTGATTTCATCAATAGCATCTTCGGTGAAGTTGAGCTTGATATTATCCACGCCCATAAGCGCCGTGTATTGCTTGATAAGGGAGTTTTCAGTGTCCGTTAAAATCTTGATAAAGTCGGCTTTTTCAAGGCTAGAAAGCTCAACAATAACTGGAAAACGCCCTTGAAGTTCAGGTATGAGGTCCTTAACACTTGAAAGGTGGAAAGCCCCTGCGGCAATAAACAGAATATAGTCTGTTTTTATGTTGCCATATTTTGTTGGGACGGTTGAACCTTCAACAATAGGCAAAATGTCTCTTTGAACACCCTCTCTTGAAACATCTGCACCATTATTATTGCCCTTTCCTGCAACCTTATCAATTTCATCAATAAAGATAATTCCATCTTGTTCTGCACGCCTCAGGGCCTCAGTGTTAACGCTGTCGTTATCAATCAAGCGGTTGCTTTCTTCGTTTGTGAAGATTTTGCGAGCATCAGTAACTTTAAGCTTTTTACGCTTCTTTCGCTTTGGCATCATCTCTCCGAGCATCTCGCCAATATTGATTTCAACACCGCCCATTCCCGGCATGATTGGCATTGATTTTTGTTCAATGACAACTTCTATTTCAATTTGCTCGTTATCTAGTTTTCCAGAAACCAAATCGGTCATTAATCGCTGTTTCAAAACTTCTTCTGGCGTTTCAGAATGCTGTGCTTTAAGTGCTGGGAGCATTGCTTGAGCAATTCTTTCGTTTGCTATTGCCTCTGCACGCGCCTTAACCTCGCTAAATTTTTCATTTTTAACGAGTCTTATGCTTGCCTCAACCAAATCACGAACCATTGACTCAACATCACGTCCAACATATCCAACCTCTGTGAACTTGGTGGCCTCAACCTTGACAAATGGTGCTTTAACAAGTTTTGCAAGGCGCCTTGCAATCTCTGTTTTTCCACAACCTGTTGGTCCTTTCATTATGATATTTTTAGGCGTAATTTCATCTCGCAATTCTTCGCTGAGTTTGCTTCTTCTATATCTATTTCTAAGAGCGTTTGCAACGGCTCTTTTCGCTCCATTTTGACCAATTATGAACCTATCAAGTTCGCTAACAATCTGTTTTGGTGATAATTCCATACTCCTCTCCTATTCTTGATAATTCCCTAATTGCCCTATTTGAATAAGCAACTTTACGTTCTGCTTTATCTCTTATTATTTCATCTAGTGGCGCAACTATTCCAAAATTGGCATTCATTGGTTGAAAGTTAACATTTGGCGCCACCAAATATGATGTTATTGCTCCTATCATTATTCTACTTGATAAATCTGGAAATGGCAAGTTATTTAGTTTTTGTGCCATGCTAATTCCTGCAATAAGCCCGCTCATTGTGCTTTCAACATAGCCCTCAACACCGCTGAGTTGGCCAGCAATATATAACGTTTCATATCCTTTAACTGAAAAATCTTTATTCAAAAACTTTGGAGCATTAATAAAACTATTGCGATGCATAACCCCAAATTTAACAAATTCAGCATTTTTAAGCGCCGGGATAAGAGAAAAAACTCTCTTTTGTTCCGAAAAGGTTAAGTTGGTTTGAAATCCAACAAGATTATATAAACTTCCACCAACGTTCTCTTTTCTAAGTTGAACAACGGCGTAAGGGCGTTTGCCATTTTCATCTTTGAGCCCAACTGGTTTGAGAGGGCCAAAACGCAAAGAATCTTTGCCCCGAGATGCCATAATCTCTATTGGCATACAGCCCTCAAAAATTTCGCTTTGCTCAAAATCATGAAGCTCTGCCCGTTTTGCATGTATGAGCTCTTCAACAAACAATTCATACTCTTCTTTTGACATTGGGCAATTGATATAATCGCTTTCCCCTTTGTCATACCTTGCTCCATTGAAAGTTTTTAAATAATCAATAGAATCTCCATCAATTATAGGTGCAGAAGCATCATAAAAATGCAAATTATCTTCACCTAAAAATGCAGTGATTTTCTTTGATAGAGCATCACTTGTTAATGGCCCTGTTGCTATTATTGTCCTTTCAGTTGGAAAATCCTCAACCTCTTGATTAACTATCTCAACGTTTTTTAATGCGCGAATTTTTTTATCCACTGCTCGGCTAAACTCATCACGATTAACTGCCAGTGCATCTCCAGCCGGAACACTGTTTTCTCTTGCTGTTTTGATGATAATGCTATCAAGCAACCCCAGTTCAGCTTTCAAAAGCCCACTGGCCGTTGATAGCGAGTTTGATTTGAGGGAGTTTGAGCAAACGATTTCAGCAAGCGTGTCCGAATGATGCGCCGGAGAAAACTTGCGTGGTTTCATTTCATACAGTTTAACCTTAAAACCACGTTTTGCAAGTTGATATGTTGCCTCGCACCCTGCAAGCCCGCCACCAATAACAACAATTTCTTCCATATTATTCCTTATTCTGCATTTTCAGTTATATTTTGTTCAGGGCTATTAGCAACGCCTTCGTCAGCATTAACTTCGGCTTGATTTTGCCCCTCACCCGCTTGATTCTCTGCTTTTTTTAGAGGGATTTTCTTTGAATAATTACACTTTGCGCACTTTATGATTTTATTAACCGAATAAATCTTCATTATCATATCAGTCCCGCAGTTTGGGCATTTCTCACCCGCTGGCAAATCCCATGCATGCCAATCACAATTTGGATAATCTTCACAACCATAGAATGTTTTTCCAGTTTTAGTTTTTAGTTGATTAATGTGCTTGCCACACTTTGGGCAAAGTCCAAATTCATCAGCATGCTCATTATAAGGCTTTGTGTTCTTACACTTTGGAAAATTAGGGCAAGCAAGGAACTTACCATATTTGCCAGTTTTGATCACCATATTTGCCCCGCATTTATCACACTTAACATCACTTGGGATATCAGGCATATGATCAACATAGTTGTCTGATGATGCTGCACGCAAATCCTTTTCAAAATCTGTGTAGAACTCACCAACAACATTTTGCCAAACCTTTCCACCATATTCGATATCGTCAAGCCTATCTTCCATTGCAGCAGTAAACCCAACATCCATTATATTTGGGAAAAACTTGATGAGCATATCAACAACTTTCTTTCCAAGTTCAGTTGCTTTAAGCGCTTTTCCTTCTTTTTCGGCATAACTACGGCTCATTATAACATTAACAGTTTGAGCATATGTTGCTGGCCTGCCAATGCCCTTTTCTTCCATAGCCTTAACCAAACTAGATTCTGTGAATCTTGCTGGTGGTTTAGTGAACTTCTGCTCTGGTTTAAGTTCTTCTGCCGTGAAGGTGTTGCCTTCATCGTCCATGTAGTACGATTCGGCCATAAGGTTCAAGCCTCGGCCAATGCGCTGGGCCACTCCGTCCGCAAACTCTTGGAGCACGGGCATCTCGTCGCCATACGAGAGGGGCTTGGTTTTCAGATCCTCCCTCGCGTAGCTGTGCGTGTACTCGGACGCCTGTGCGGTGGAGATGTCCGGACTGGCGAACATTCCGCTGGCCTTGAACTTGTCCATGATTACTTCGGTCCAGGAGCCGGGGGCCTCCGGTTCACCACGATACACGTGCATCCAGCCGTTGCGCTCGTACATCTCGCGCACCATACGCCCGGCTGTCTCCCTGTCCCCGGACATGGCTGCCCGCATATAGGCCTCGTCCTGCTCGGCGGTCACGCCGGTGTTCGGGTTTGCCTGGCCTACATAATTCCCGCCCTGGCCGAATCG
>JAFSVR010000053.1 GCA_017444895.1 Clostridia bacterium | reverse complement strand
TGAAATTGTTCCAATTGTGAAGTTTGGCTCGCCAGAAAGAACCAAAAGCGCGCCAACAAGCCCAACAACGCCGTAAACGATACCATTAATAAACCTTGTTGCCGGGTTAGTTAAATTACCATAGAACTGGCTCTTTGTGCCCACCTCGCAGTATTTTTGGTTGATTTTTTCAAAGTCGCTAATGCTTTCCTCTTCGTGGCCAAAGATTTTAACAACTCTTTCACCACTTATATATTCTTCAAGATATCCAGACAGTTCTCCCTCGGTTTGAACTTCCATCTTGAAAAAGCGCTTGCTTTTTTTAACAATAATCCAGGCAATTATTATGCTCATTGGGGTTAAAACCAAGATGATTGTTGCCATCTTGAAGTTTAATAGATACATTGCAACAATTGTGCCAATAATAGTGGTGAGTCCGCTTAGTAGGGAAGCAATTGATTCAAGGAACCCGTCCGTTACCAGGTCAATATCATTAACCATTCGGCTTAACAGGTCGCCATGAGAATTGGTGTCTATAAAGTTAAGAGGAACACTGTTTATTTTCTTAAAAAACAACTCCCTGAAGCGATAACTAGACTTATACGCAAACATATTAACGGCAAGCGTGCTTAAATAGTTAAACACGGCCGTTAAAACAACCATCAATAGCATCAACAACAAATTGGTTGTTATTCCGCCAAAATCTACCAAGCCTTTGCCCACGGCGCAGTTAATGGCATATCCCATAAAAATAGGGATGAATATTTCCGTTATACTTGCAACAAGATCGGTAAGAAGAGTTAAAAACATATAAATTCGATATGGCTTAGCATAATGCCAAACCTTACCAAATATAGACAATCCGCTTTTTGTTTTAAGGAAATTTTGTTTAACTTTTCGTTCAAACTGGGTTCGCTTTTCGCTGGAAGAAAGATATGCCATTATCTGTTTCCTCCTTTGTTCTGCGAATTATGAATTTCCCTATAAACATCACAATTTTCAAGCAAACTTTCATGCGTTCCAATCCCAACAACACTTCCGCTATCAAGAACAATGATCTGGTTGCAGTCCTTAATTGCGTTTGTTCGCTGAGAAACAATAAATAGGGTTGTTCCTTCCATTGTTTTTGAAATGGCTCGCCTAAGTTTCGCATCAGTTGCAAAGTCTAATGCTGAACTACTATCGTCTAAAATCAAAATCTTTGGATCTCCAACTAAGGCCCTTGCAATGGTAAGCCTTTGCTTTTGTCCACCAGAAAAGTTTGTTCCACCACGGTTAACCCTATGGTTCAAAAATTCTGGATATTCATTAACAAAATCATATGCCTGAGCAATTTTAAGAGCTTTTGTCATCTCACTTAGTGTTGCATCACTCTTTCTCCATCTGAGGTTTGAAGCAATTGTTCCATCAAACAAAATTGGATTTTGCGGAACCATACTTATAACTTCTCTCAAAAATGATAGGCTATATTTTTTAATATCCTTTC
This sequence comes from Clostridia bacterium, assembly GCA_017444895.1. Classification (GTDB taxonomy): domain Bacteria; phylum Bacillota; class Clostridia; order Christensenellales; family UBA1242; genus UMGS2070. Next base: position 1,858 of record JAFSVR010000053.1, on the reverse strand, counting down.
CACCTAATAAAACCCTTCCACTTGTTGTGTCATATAGCCTTAAGATAAGGTTAACAATACTACTTTTTCCGCTTCCAGTTCCGCCAATAATTCCAAGAGAAGAACCCGCCTCAACTTTAAGATTGAGGTTTTCAAGAATATTTTTAGTTTCATTATACCTAAAAGTTACATTTTCAAATTCAACGCTTGGAACAAACTTTTCCTTAGATATTTTGATTGGCTGTTCTGGATCATTTATACTATTTTTAACAGATAAAATCTCTTCAATTCTAAGGCTACTAGTTTTCATTCGGGTTATCATAACAATAAGCCTTGCCATCAAAACAAGGGCCATTGAAATTTGAGAAAAATAGTTAATAAAAGCAATCAAATATCCTTGGCTCATTCCAAGACCAAGATCAATTTCAATTGCTCCAAAATAGATAAGAGCAATAATTGCACCATTAACAATAAGGGATATAACTGCTGGCAAAATGGCGCTTAATTTTCCTTCTTTAATCTCAATTTTAAGCAAGTCCTCATTGGTTTCTTTGAATCTTTCTGTTTCATAGTTTTGTTTATTAAACGCTCTAACAACTCTAACACCAGAAAGATTTTCTCTGGTTACCATACTGGTTCTATCAACTCTCTTTTTGCTTTCAATCAAGAGCGGAGAAAGACGCTTCATGATTAAGTATAAAACCCAAAGCAAAATTGGAATAACAACCAAAAATACAAGCGAGAGTTTAGCATTAATGCTTATTGCCATTGCTATTGAACCAATAAGCAAAAATGGAATACGCATAACTGTTCTTAAAATCATGCTTATTCCTTCTTGAATGTGATAAACATCAAAAATGTTTCGATTCAGAAGAGATGTTGTTGTAAACTTATCAAGTTCGGCATAAGAAAGGGTATTTATATGTTTGAATATATCATTTCGAATATCTCGCCCAATACTCTCACCAGAAATAGCAGCAAACTTTTGGCCAAGTATTGCACATATAATACCCAAAACGTTAAGGAGCAATATTATAACAGCAAGAGTTATTATCCCATTTTTATTATTAACGGCAATATACTGATCAATGATAATAGCCATTAAAAAAGGAACTATAACCTCAGTTACCGCCTCAACTGCCTTAAAAAACGGCCCCCAAAAAAGAAGTGCCTTATAGTTTTTAAGATATTTTGAAAGCTTAAACTCTTTTAAGCCTCGTTTTCTTTCCACATCTTGTTTCATCGTTTTATGTATTATAACACACATTTAATTTTTAACAAACAAAACTATAATAAAACTCAAAAGCTGTTTATCTTATTGAATCAAAAAGCAACTATAATTTTGACCGATTATGAAATAATATACCCAAAAAGATTGAATTTTGGAACTTTTTAACAATATTAACCAACTTCTGAACAAATTTGAACCACTTTGTGAAATACAAACAAAACTAATTAACACACCTTTCTCATAGAATACCTAGCCAAAACAAACTTATTAACTTATCAACAGCGCCTACTAAAACTACTACTACCAAAAAATTATTAAGAAATATAAAATAACGCGCTGGCGTGTGTGCACGCAAGCATATGTGTGTATGCGCGAATTATATTAATTAGTAAAATTAATATATAGTTATGTGTAATAACCAAAAAGCTGTCAGCATTGTTTATAACAATTTAGTTTCAAATAAGACAAATTTCAAAACAATATCAAAATATCCTATAATGTTGTTTTTCATTTTTGAAGATACAATATTTTTAGCTAAAAGATATATATAAATAAAAAATGCAAAACATAATATTTTTTAGCGAAAATTACGAAAATATTTCAAAAAACTTTATCTTTTTGTGGATTTTTGAGAAATTTTGTAATTTT
>JAFSVR010000052.1 GCA_017444895.1 Clostridia bacterium | reverse complement strand
TTTCATACTATTCTATATGCCAGCAATATAATTTTATGAATAAAAAAACCAGCAAGTGCTGGTTCCTTTTTTTTCTATTAAATTTTATAAATATATCTTCCGCAGTTCTCGCATTCAATATAATGCTTAGCGTTAAGCTCCTTGATTTTCCCAGCAGGGATCTCCATATGGCAACCCCCACATCTATCATTAACAAATGGAACAAAAATAGGAAAAATACGCCCCTCCGCTTTTGCCAAATATTTACTCATAAGTTCAGGACCAACTTTCGTTTTTTGTTCAGCAAGCGCCTTACCCAGTTCATCAAGTTTTGGCGCAACTTCTGCTTTAGACTTTTCAAACTCTTGCTTATAATACACCAAATTTGACTTTGCAGTTTTGGCGTTTTTCATATAGTTTTCAAATTCTTTGTTAACAGAAACGAGTTTGTTTTGCATGTTAGCTAAATCACGCTCAATTTTAGATAACGCATCATATAATTTGCTCAATTCATTTTCAATCTTCTCAAGATCCTCAGCCTTTTCAGCCTCAACCTTAGAAAGTTGTTCAATTTTTGATATAACCGCATTATATTCTGTTTTAAGCTTATTAAGATTTGCAACAAGCACCGCAGCAGACTCATCAAGAGAAATAATTTTGCTTTGTGTTTCCCTCATATATTGTTGCATCTCATTTGCCTTTTTGCGATTTTGATTGTTTTCAATCTCTCCATTAAGCTTTCTTAGCTTACTATCAAGTTCCTGATATTTTAATAATTCTTGCATATTTTTGCTCCTTTTTGCTAATTTTTTATCACTTTTTTATTTTTTTATTGTGGTTTTTGCGTTTTTTAGTTTGCAAGGAAATCCTTAAGTTTCTTGCTTCTTGATGGCTGTTTTAATTTCTTAAGAGCCTTTGCCTCAATCTGCCTAATACGTTCACGTGTTACATTAAACTCCCTGCCAACTTCTTCCAACGTTCTTGGATGACCATCATCAATTCCGTATCTGAGCATAATAACTTTTTGCTCTCTTGGCGTTAGCGTATTAAGAACATCCAATAATTGCTCTTTAAGCATTAAAACAGTTGCGCTATCGCTTGGATTAACAGCATTTTCATCTTGAATAAATGTTCCAAGATTGCTATCTTCTTCTTCACCAACTGGAGTGTCAAGAGAAATTGTGTCTTGGCTAATCTTCTGAATTTCTCTAACTTTTTCCTCGGAAATGCCCATTTCTTTAGCTATTTCCTCCGTGCTTGGCTCTCTGCCTAGTTCTTGCACCAAGTGCTTGGTTACACGGCTAAGTTTGTTAATAGTTTCATACATATGAACTGGTATTCTTATGGTTCGCGCCTGGTCTGCAATTGCTCTTGTTATACTTTGCCTAATCCACCATGTTGCATATGTTGAAAATCTATAGCATTTTGTATAGTCAAACTTTTCAACAGCTTTCATCAAACCAAAGTTTCCCTCTTGAATAAGATCAAGAAAAAGCATTCCACGCCCAACATATCTTTTTGCAATTGCAACAACAAGCCTAAGGTTGCTTTCGCTAAGTTTGTGTTTTGCTTCCTCGTCGCCTTCAGCCATACGTTTTGCAAGCTCTATTTCTTCTTCAGGTTTTAATAGTGGAACCTTTCCAATGTCTTTCAAATACATCTTAACAGGATCATCAACATTAACTTGATTTGTAAGTTTTTCCAGTTCCTCGTCATTTTCCATCAATGTTGTTTCAACAAGTTCAATTCCAGCATCACTAAATCTCTGCAAAATCTCGTCAATTTCTTCCGTGTTAAGTTTAGCAAAACGCTCACTCACTTCTTCAATTGTGATTGAGCCTTTTTTCTTTGCCTTTTCAATCATTCTTTCAAGTTCTTGTTCAACTTTTTCTTTCTTTATCATTGCAAGTCCACCTTTTTGTTCTTAATTTTATTAACAATTTCTGCTATTTCTGTAATAAGTTTTTTTCTTTCCGTGAGGTCTGGCTCACTTGAAACCTGTTTATTCAGTTCATCAAGCCTATTTTCAAGATAATTCTTATATATCATCCACAACGAATCATTAAAATATTTAGCCTCGTTTTCTTCTTCACCAAACGCACTTTCATACGCAACAACCTCACTGAAAACCTCGCTAAACTGTTCACCTAAATATTCTTCACACTTTTCAATAACTTGTTTTGAAGAAACTGAACCGCGTGCGCTTTCAATTGCATTTGCAACTTGAACATATTCATCTCCATCAAAAATATAACTTATATCCTTTGGAAAATATGCAAAAGGCTTGAGATGAAGCATACATGAAAGCACAAATTTCTGCGCCTTTATTATTGCATTATCAACAGTTTGAACTGCTTGGCGTGAATAACTAATCTGCTTCTTCTTATCTTCAACTATATCCGTATCAACGTCAAGCCCACGAAGCTGTCGTTTCAGGAAGTCTTTATTGGTGTTGCTAACTTCACTCACAACATCAATATAAACCTCTCTTTCAACATCACTATCAAGCCCCTTTAAGACTTCAAGCGCTTTTTCAATATATTTTGAGCGCCCCTCTTTGCTTGAAAGATCACTTTCTCGTTTAACAAGCTCAAGCTTAAAATCAATTAATGGCAAAGCCTCTTTAAGCATCTTAACATATGCATCTCTGCCGAGCTTGTTGATAACATCATCAGGATCCATGCCTTCTGGAAGGCTCACAACCTTAACATTAAGCCCATTATCTTTCAAAATTTCAAGGCCACGAATTGTTGCTTTCTTTCCAGCAAAATCCCCATCATAACAAATCAAAACATTATCCGTAAATCGTTTAATAAGCTTGGCTTGATGTTCAGTTAGCGCCGTTCCCATGCTTGCAACAGCAGTGTCAAACCCCGCCTTATGCAAACTAACAACATCCATTTGCCCCTCAACAATTATAAGATATTTAATTTCGTCTTGAGGATTTGTCTGCTTTTTCTTTTTAACAAGGTTAATACCATAAAGCGTTTTACCCTTGCTGAAAAGTTCTGTTTCTGCGGTGTTAATGTATTTTGCAAAATCTGCCTTCTCAAGCAACCTTCCACAAAAACCAATAACGTTGCCCATTATATCAATAAGCGGAAAAACCAATCTTCCGGCAACGCTATCATAAAGTTTTCCGTAATTGTTTTGCTTTGCAACACCCGCATCAAGGATTTCCTTATCAGTAAAGCCTTTGCTATGCAAAAACTCAACAACTTCACCGTATCCAAGAGAGGCCCCAAGCCCAAACTTTGCCGCAACTTCTCGCGAAACCTGCCTTTTATTCACAAGATAATTAAGCGCCTCTGGATTCTTACCAGCAAAAAGGTTTTCATTATAATACTTAGCAGTGGCCTTCATCAATGCAAGCAACCTGTCTCTATGCTCTTTTCTTGTGCTCGCATCATCTTGAGATTGCTTGATTCCACCCTTAAACTCAGGAACCTGCATATTTGCCATTTCAGCCAAAATGCGCACAGCCCCCATAAAATCAACCGACTCCATGTTCATTACAAAGTTGATGACATTTCCACCCGCTTTGCAACCAAAACAATGATAATATTGATCAACTTCATTAATGGCAAAAGACGGCGTTTTTTCACCATGAAAAGGACACCTTGCCCAATAAGTTTTCCCCTTTCTTTCAAGAGGAACATATTTGCTTATAACTTGAACAATATCACTTTTTTCTTTAAGTTCTTCAATAAACTTACTAAACTCAGTGTTTTCCAAATCTTTTCCTTATAATCTAAAAATTTTATGATACAATAACAAATTCGCACAAAACCACAAAATCCCTTTTTTTATTTTAAAGAAAATAAAAAAGAACCTCGAAGAAGTAAGAAAAAAGCCATCTGGCTTGCGCGTACTCATTGTACGTGACTACCAGTGGCTTTTTTAATTTCTACACTTATTCGCTTAAAAATAGTATCTTCTCCACTACTAAACTATTTTATATATTCACTATAATCTATGTGAATATTTTCATATTCTAGAATCATTTCGTTTTGCATATAAAATAAATTACGTGCATTATTTACATCAACAATTGTCTGCGTTATTGAAACATATGTGCAAACGTTATCTTTAAAATTCATCAAAAATACCACTTGCTGAGAACATTCTCCGTGTTCATCTTGATGCCCATCTTCATCACAGGCTATTTCTTTAAATAAAACATACTGCTTTGTTCCGTCTTCTAAAATTTTCAAACTAATTGCATCTGCATCTTCAATAGTTTCAGTCCCACCAAAGCCACTGAATCCTGAACAATATAATGTGGCTAATGCAGGAGAACCATTATAAACTTCCTATTATTTTATTATTTAATTAAACTTGCTGGAGTC
>JAFSVR010000005.1 GCA_017444895.1 Clostridia bacterium | reverse complement strand
TTTATTAACGTTAATCCACAAATTCAAATTTGAAAATGTCTTTTCAAGTTCCCCACAAAGCCACTGAATCCCCGGAATTTTGGCCGAAGTTGCAACTATAGTAACAACACTGCAATTGTCAAGTAGCCTAATAGACACATGCCTAAGCAACCCCTCACCACTTTCTTCATCATATCCCTTCAAATTAAATCGCAATATAAATTCCTTAATAATTTTAATGATATCTTTAACATATTCTCCACATATGGCACAACTTTCAATCTCAACAATCTTATGTGTGTTTTCCCTATACATACCAATTATCGTCTTTTTGCCATCAAACCCTATTGGAAGCGTACATTTATTGCGATATCCATACGGCGACGAAGCAATGCATTTTTTCACTTTTGCATCAATTTTGCCAATGTTTTTAATATTTTTTGCAACTATTTGCGTTTTTTGCTCCAAGGCTTTATCGTATTGTAGATGTTGCAAATCGCACCCACCACACTTCTCAAAATATGGACATTTGGCAACAACCCTATCGGGACTTGCTTCGATTATTTCTAAAACCTTGCCAATCGCAATTTTAGACTTAGTGTTAATTATCACTATCTTAACCGTTTCACCAGGCAATGCAAATGGCACAAAAACAACTTGCCCATCAACACGTGCAACGCCTTCGCCATTTGTGCCAAGATCCTCTATTTTAACAATATACTCATCATTCTTTTTCATTTTGTTTTCCATGCCTATATATTACCACAAATCCGCTCATTTTGCACCTATTTTTGTCATTTTAACAAAACTTTACTTTACACAACCCCAATTTTATCCTATAATTTTTTTATGAACAAATTTGCAAAAAGCATAGTAAACGCAAAAAAATGCAACGTTTGCCCCCGCAAATGCAACGTTGACCGCAGTTTAGTGCGTGGGTTTTGTGGAGCCCCAAATTGTGCCGTGGTTTCCAAAGTTATGATTCACTATTACGAAGAACCCATGCTTGAAAATATTTTTGATGGCGTTGAAACAGGTGGAAACAAAGGCTGCGGAGCCATCTTCTTTTCTGGCTGCAACCTCAAGTGCATATATTGTCAAAACTATAAAATCAGTGGTGCGTGTGAAGGAAAAGAAACCTCACCAGAAGAACTCGCAAACATTTTTAAGGATCTTGAAAGTCAAAATGTTGCAAGCATAGACCTCGTTACCCCAACCCATTTTGCAAAACAAATTATTGAAGCTTTAAGCATTTATAAACCAAAAATTCCCATTGTTTGGAACACCAGCGGATATGAGAATGCTGAAACCATCAAGGCTCTTGATGGTCTAGTTGATATATATTTGTTCGATTTCAAATATATAACACCATCAATCGCAAAAGAACTCTCTTCAGCAGAGGATTATCCACAAATATGCAAAAACGCCCTTCTTGAAGCAAAAAAACAACTAAAAAACGATATTTTTGAAGATGGGCTCCTAAAAAAAGGAATTATCATTCGCCATCTCTTACTTCCATCTTTGGCAAAAGATGGAATAAAAATCCTTGATTACATACACGATAACCTTGGAAAAGACTCAATAGTTAGCCTGCTAAGTCAGTATGTTCCCGAGGGAAAGGCAAAAAACCATTTCATTCTCAAAAACAAACCAACAAAGCTTGAATATAAAGCACTTGTTGCTCATGCAAACAAACTCAAGATGCCAAACGTATATGTTCAAGATTTTTCAAGTGCAAGTGAAAATTATATTCCCGATTTTTAATTGATTTTGTTTTGAAATCAAATATTAGTTTGTTATAATTAAATCAATGAATGTATCATTAAGAAAAGACGCATTAATAGTGCTGATATATGTTGTAACCGCGCTAGTTCTAGAAGCGTCTGTTTTTATGTTCCTCAAATTTGGTTTTCTTCCCCAATATATATTCTTTGACTTTGGCTTTATTTTGGTTATTTCGGGCATCATTATGATTCTTCCAGCATACAAATCTAAGGTTGCCCTTGCAATACTCTTCATCTCTCTTCAAGGAATACTTAACTGTGTTAACATAACCCTATACAATATTTTCGGCGATGTTTTCACTTTTGATATGCTTATTCTCGGCAATGAAGCCGCTGCTGCTTTTAGTTTCAAATATATAGACTTGTGGTCAACCCTGTTAACCCTAGCAATAATTGGAATATCTGTAACTCTTTTAGTTTTATCTATAAGGGGCAATAAAACAAGACCAAAACTCAAACAAAACCTTTCTTTGCTTTTGGTTTTCTTTTTCATCTGTTCAATAAGCATTGGTTTTGGAATAATAAAATTTGAAAAAAGTTTCCTTGAAGATGTATCCGCAGAATTCTCAACTGAATATTTCAGCAGTGATGAATATTTATTTGAAACGCTCAATGTTAAGGTTTCTGCTTTCAAAAAATTTGGCACATATGGCCTTTATATGACCGATATATATAATAGCCTTGGCCTTGTTAACGCAACAAAAACTAAAACGCAAACAAATGAAACAGTAAACTACCTTAAAAATGCAAAAACAGCAAGTGAACTTGGGCAAACCAATTCATATACTGGCCTAGGAAATGGCAAAAATGTCATAACCATTATGGTTGAATCATTGGAATGGTTCGCAATTGACGAAAACCTAACGCCAAATTTATATAATTTTTCTCAAACAGCTCTTAACTTCCAAACTTATTATGCCCGCAACAAAACTAATGTCAGCGAGGGGATTGGGATACTAGGCTCTTATCCGAAAGACACACAGTTCACAACCTTCTATCGTGCAAACAACAAACTCAAAACCATTGAACTTCCTTTCTCTTTACCGAACATGATAAAAACCAATAACCCTGACGCTATAACAACCTATATGCACAACTACTATGGCTATTTCTATGGCAGAGAACTAACCCACCCAGCCTTCGGCTTTGACAACACCGTTTTCCTTGAAGACATGAATGCATATAAGGATACAACAATCAACCCAGATGGCTTGCCTGAAGAATTTCACGACTTCATGCTAGATTCAATTATGTTTGAAAACTACTTAGACACAATGGTTCCAAGCTTAACCGACCAATTCTATACCCATATCACAACTGTGACGATGCATGGCGGTTACGACTATACTGAAGACACACGCACCCGTTTTTATGAGCGTTTGTCTGACAACCGAACCCTTATTGAAAACAACCTAGCTGAGCTTCAAACAAGCATTGAAGCACAAGGCTACACTTGGCCAACAACTCAATCTGATCTAAGGTTGTTCAAAAACTATAAGGCCGCTGCTATCGACACAGACAAGGCAATAGGCTCACTCCTTAACTACCTTAACACACAAGGAATACTAGATAATACTATAATAATCATTTATGGCGACCATAACACATATATGACAAGCCTAGCAAATGTTATGCGAGGTGTAAGTAAGACCAATCTCTTTAACACAGAATTATACCGCATTCCTCTTATGATTTATGACAAAGATGCATGTAGCCAATATACAACCCAAAACGGAACAAATGTTGTGGACACTTTCACCTGCACTTTCAACATTGTTCCAACCACTCTTGACTTGCTTGGCATTGATTATAGGCCTGCATATTATCAAGGCGGAAGCGTGTTTAATGCTAATTATGATGCCGGTTTCATCTCAATAATTGGTGGAATAATTGATAACAACTTTTTCAGTTACGATTCAATTGATATTCTATATAGTGCCCCATCAGCCACACCAGAAGATCTCAGAATTTATCAAGAACGAGCCAACAAGTTCTATGAAAAGCAAATTCATCTTGAAAGGATTTATAAATATAATTTGTTTGAAAAGTTGAAAGACTAAAATTTCCAATTACCAATAAGCACCACATTTGTGGTGTTTCTTTTTTATAAATATGATTAAAACTGCAACCTTCTGGCATCATTAAGAAGTGGAGGTATTATAATATGAAACTAAAAAATAGCAAAACATACTTAAATCTTGCAAAGGCCTACACCGCCGAGTGTAGCGCACGAACTCGTTACGAATTTGTTGAATATGGAGCAAGATATAACGGACAAAATGCTCTTGCAAGCATAATTGATAAAGTTGCTTTTCAAGAATTTAACCACGCGCGAATGCTATACACAAAACTGCAAAGTGCCTCAAATGAGGAAATCAGCAATATCAACATTGACACAAGCCTGCCTTTTAAGGAAAAATGGGACCTGCTCGACAACATAAAACTACTTGCTGAAGATGAAGCAGATGAAGCAAGAGCCTATGCAAAGTTTATAAAAACAGCACAGGAAGAAGGTTTTGATGACGTCGCCACACTATTTGAGCAAATACGAAGCGTTGAACTCAACCATAAAAAATTATTTGAATGGCTACACAAAGAACTCTCTAGCGGCACTCTATATAAAAAAGATGGCGAAAATCGCTGGGTTTGCTCGTCTTGCGGGCATGTTGTTACCGGGAAAGAAGCGCCAGACGAATGTCCACTGTGCAAAGCAAAACAAGGATATTACGAAATTGTCCTTCCAAAAAATATTGTGCTTTAATATGCTATGTCTGGCATAATTTCCATTTTTTCTATGTGTTTTAACACTTTGGCAATATAAATTGCGTTTTTATTAGCTTCGTATGGAAGCATCTAAAAGACTATTTAACTTTACACTTTACTTGGTTTTTGATATACTAAGAATAGGAGAAATAAAAATGGAAGTATCCCTTCACAAATGCACAAGCTACGATAATAACCAAGTAAGAACCGCCCTATCTCAGATCTTTGACGACTTTGGCGGAATTGACAAAATCGTAAAACCAAACACAACCGTGTTTTTGAAGATAAACCTTGTTGAAAAATATAATCCCAAAAAGGCCTGCACCACCAACCCAGTTGTTGTTGAAGAACTGGCAAAACTAATAACTCAGCAAGGTGCAAAATGCATTGTTGGCGACAGTCCTGCCGTGTTCTTCAATAGGCAACATGTTTCCGCTGTATACAATGTTTGCCAAATAACTGATGCAACAAAAAATAGTGGCGCAGAATTAAATGACAATTTTAACTCCAACCTTGTTTATGTTGAAGATGGAAAAATGGCAAAAAACATTGAGATTATTGATGCAGCAACAAGCGCAGACATAATCATTAACTGCACAAAATTCAAAAGCCATTCGTTAACCGGCCACACTGGGGCTGTTAAAAATCTTTTCGGCCTTATCCCTGGCTTAATAAAAACGCAAATGCACGCAAATTATCCAAAAATTCACGACTTCTGCGACTTCCTTATTGATGTTGAACGCGCAGTTAAAAACAAACTTGTATTTAACATTATTGATGGCATTGTTGGTATGGAGGGCCCGGGGCCAACAAGCGGAACACCAATCGCCTGCAACTGTCTTATTGGAGCGCCAAATGCATATGCATGCGATATTTGTGAAGCCCTACTTATGGGCCTCGAACCAAACGAGTCCCCACTTCTGGTATGCGCAAAGGAACGAGGCATTATTGAATCATACGATTTGAAAGTTATTGGCGAACCTCTTGAATCAATGATAATTCCTAATTTCAAAAATATTAAAGTTGCCATGGACTCATCCGCACACGTGATCCCCAAATGGCTTCAACCAGTTTTTAACAGATTTTTCAAAAAAGTTCCAATAATACAAGCAAAACAATGCAAGGGCTGTGAAAAATGCAAAAACCATTGTCCAAACAAAGCAATTTCAATAAAAAACCGTAAGAATGGAACAAAATTTGCTAAAATTGACTACAAACAATGCATTTCTTGCTTCTGTTGCCAAGAACTATGCCCCTTCCATGTTGTTAAAGTTCGAACGCCTATAGGGTATAAAATTATCCAGAGAAAACAACTTAAGCGTAACAAAAAATAGTCTTATTGTTTAAGACTATTTTTTTTAGGTAAAAATTTAATTATGAAATCCCTTTCACTATATTTCAGCGCTTTTGTTCCCATGTATATTCTTCTTATATTGCAAAACATCCTTGAAATAATAAATGGAAACCGAACTCTAAATGCCCTTAACACCATCAGCCTTGTTATATTTTCTTCGGCAACAATTTGGGGTGTTGTTGGCTTGATTTATTACCTTAAGCGGGCACCTAAAAACGTAATAAAAATAAAAGTTATTTCTTCTACAAACATAACTGACCAACACTTTTTTAGTTATATTTCTGTTTTTATTCTATTCACGCTTGGCTTTGACATTTCAAAAATGGCAATGTTTGCAACAACAATCATTATACTAGCCATAATTGGCATCGTTTATATACACAACAAAATCTTCTATATTAACCCGCTACTCAACATTCTTGGTTTCAGCTTTTTTGAGATTGAATATATAACCGAAAAAAGCAACTCACCACAAACAGCAAAAGTCTTTTATTATGGGCACCATAATCTTAAAGACAAATGGGTTCAAGTGAGTTTTGAAAGCACAAATTTTACATTTATTGACACCAAGAACAAATGACTTGCTTAGTGCAAGCCATTTGTTTTTTTAAGATTTTTTCCACCTTTTGAGCGTTGGAAACATTTTTTCACAAAACTCTCTCATTTGTTCATTGGTCATCCCCGCCTGCTCACCAAATTGTGAACACATATCAACGAACTCTTCCATTGAAACTTTATGCAGGAATTCACCATTATCATAACAATACTTGCAATAGTCCTTATTTACGCTTCCATCTTTATTTCTACCTAAAAGATCATCACTCGTCAGTGGCATGCCACAGCTCTGACAAATTGGGCCGTTATATGTTTCCATTGATTAGTAGTTCTCCTTCCTAACCTCAAAATAGCTTTGAGGATGAGCACAAACAGGGCAAACTTCTGGAGCCTTTTTGCCAATAACCAAGTGCCCACAGTTGCGGCATTCCCACATTGTTTCCTCGCTCTTCTCAAACACTTTTTGCATTTCAACATTTTTCAGAAGTTTTCTATAGCGCTCCTCGTGTGCTTTTTCAATTTTAGCAACAGCTCTGAACTTAAATGCTATGCTAGCAAAGCCCTCTTCCTCAGCAACTTTTGCAAAATTTTCATACATATCTGTCCACTCATAGTTCTCACCATCAGCAGCAGCTTCAAGGTTTTTTGCTGTTGTTTGCAACTCGCCTAGTTCCTTGAACCACATTTTAGCATGTTCCTTTTCGTTTTCAGCAGTTTTCGTGAATATCTCGCTTATCTGCTCATATCCTTCTTTCTTTGCAACACTTGCAAAATAAGTATACTTATTTCTCGCCTGGCTCTCACCAGCAAATGCTGCCCTTAAATTTTGTTCTGTTCTTGATCCTTTTAATTCCATATTTAATCTCCTTTGTTAACTACCATAATTATATCCTTTCTGCAAAAAAGTGTCAAATAATTTAACCGATGTGTTTGTTTGCTAGCTTTTGCAAAAAACGCTATTTTGCAAGAAAAATTAGTATATTATGTCTATCATAACACCGTTTTTGCATTTTTTAGAACATTTCTTAATTCTTTGTTAAGTTCCTTTAGCGTTTCTATTTTAAGAAGCTTAACCTTGGTTTCTGCTGCACACGGGATATTTTTAACAAAATGCACAAGATGGGCTCTCATCTGCCCTAGCACATACCCCTCTTCAAAATATTTCAGAAGTGTTTTTTGAATATACATAAGCGATTTATACTTGTCTTGTGAGTTTTCCTTCCCCATGCATTCGCAGAAAATATTAGGGTTTCCAAGGGCCCCTCGCCCAATCATAACCCCACTTGCACCATAATTTTCAATAAGATTAGCATAATCAGCCCTTGATTTAACATCGCCACTAGCGATAACAGGAATTGAAACACTGTCTGCAACTTCTCTTATATGCTCCCAATTTGAGTGGTTTGCATAAAACTGTTCACGAGTTCTCGGATGCAAAACAACAGCTGAAGCCCCCGCATTTTCACACATTTTTGCAAATTCAAGATAGTTCAGGTGCTTATCATCAACGCCAGACCTAAATTTAACCATAACGGGCTTATCTGTTGAACCCACAACTGCCTCAATAATTTTCTGTGCAAGAGCAGGGTTTTTCATAAGTGCACAGCCATCACCATTATTATAAATCTTTGGTGCTGGGCATCCCATGTTAATGTCAATAACATCAAAGGAAGATAGCACCCCGCTGGAAACAACTTTTGCAAAAACTTCCGGTTCATGACCAAAGAGCTGAACAATCTTTGGTTTCTCGTTGCTTGCACACGCAAGCATCCTTTTTGTTTTTTCATTATTATAAAGCAATGCTTTCGCGCTTATCATTTCAGTTTCAGTCCACCCTGCGCCAAACTTCTTGCAAAGTGAACGAAAACCAACATCGCTAAACCCCGCCATCGGGGCAAGAAAAAGATTGTTTTCTGCCTTAACATTGCCAATATTAAATCCATTCTGTTTCATATGATTTATTTTAACATTTATTTATTAATTTTGACAATACTTTTTCTATTCTAACCATTTTTTAACAAAAAGTTTATACCCAACAAAAAGATATAGAACAGCAACGATGGCAATTGCAACAAGCAATAAATAAACATTGCTTATAAATGCCAAGCAACTAATTCCATACAAGGAAAGACCAAAAAATGCAGAAACAACAAAAATTTTTGCAAATTCACGCCAAAAACTGGCTTTTATTTGCTTACTTGCAAAAATATAACAAAACACAGAGGCCAACAAATAACAACTAACATTGGCAATTTGATCACCAAAAATATTAATATTAACATTTTGAACAAGACTAATGTTCAAAACCACTTTAACAATTGCTCCAAGTAAAATTGCAATAACTGGAATGTAATAGCGCCCTTGTCCTTGTAAAACACTACTCAAAACCTGCAAAATTCCGAGAAAAATGACACCTGGCGCGCCAATTTGAAGCAATCTTGAACAGACATCCAACTCTTCCGCCGTGAGCGCTTTAGCGTATAGTATTGAAATAAATTCATCACTAAACACAAACAAACCAATCGCACAAGGGATAACCAAAAATAAAACCTGCAAAAGCCCCCTCGTTGAAACCTCTTTAACCTTTTCTTGGTTTTTTACTGCTTTGTTTGCTGATATTGATGGCAAAACAGCACTACTAATCGACAAACTTATAACAACTGGAAGATTAACAAGGGATCCAACCGCTCCGCTAGAAAGCCCAAAATATGCAGTTGCACGCTGAACACTTACCCCGCCTTTAACCAAAAGATTAACAATAAGCCCACTATCTATAAACTGAACAAGTGGAAAAATGATTCCCCCTATCGTTATTGGCAAGCACACCCTAAACAAAGAGGCTGAGCAATGCTTGAAGTTTAATCCACATATAGTTGACTGCTTATTATGGTTAAAGAAAAAGAATTTAATTGAAAGATAGATAAGCGCAATAAACTCAGATGCCGCAACACCCAAAAGAGCTCCAAAAACGCCCCATATAATGCCACGAGCTATTAAAAGTTTGGCAAAAACCAATCCCAGCACAAGTTTAACAACTTGTTCAACTAAGTTGCTTATTCCCGTTGGAAGCATGTTTTGATGCCCTTGATAATATCCCCTATATGCGCATATAAGCGCTGTTAAAATAATTGCCGGGCTAATTGCATAATAACAGATAAAAATGCTTTCATTGCCCTGAAAACAGCTTAGATTCTTGGCCAATATGAATATCAATAGCGAACAAATAGACCCAAATACTGCAAGCCAAATAGTTCCACAAATCATGATTTGCCGTTCACCCACATAATCACATTTTGCGTGTTTTTCACTAATTAACTTTGAAAGCGCTTGCGGGGCTGCTGAACTAGAAACAGCAAGAAGAAGGCTGTAAACAGGAAAAATTGTTTGATACACTCCCATGCCCGTTGCACCCAAAATATAAGTTAATGGAAGACGATAAAAAGCACCAATGGCCTTGGATATAACCATCAGTGCACACAACGTTATTGTGCCTTTTGCAAAACCATTTAGCTTCATAAAGCTAGTTTGTGCAAAAAACAGATATTTAACTAAGCCTGCTGAAAATATAGATTAAAGCTGATTTGTGCGCCAATCAAGTCTTGCCCGGAATGGCTGTGTAGCCAAACAAATAAATTAAACTTTCTATATTCTTGCCCAGCATTTCCATCATACAAAACAACTTCGTCTTCTGTTAAGTTTTTCGCGCTATGCTTAACATCTTCAAGCCCAACCATTATATGTTCCCTTTCTTTTTCGGCATTACCAGATGAACTAACAACAACGTCCCTGACAACCAATCTCCACGGCACTGAAGCCTTAACAAAAAATGATGCGTATAGGCCCTCACTTCCAACCGAACTAGTTACGCTATACGGAATTAATGTTTCACTATCATCTTCACTGGTTACGGGCTTGATCCCTAGCGCAGACTTGCTCAGTTTAAGCGTTTCCAGTTCTTGTCCATCTGAATTTGCAACAGATATTGATTCGCTAGTATATATTTTGGGGTTATTAACCACAACCTTCTTTTCAGCATAAACAAACGCCATAAAGCAACTGCCAATTATTGCACTAAGAATAATAACAAAAATTGAGGCTATAACAGCACCAGTGTTCTTTCCTTCCATCCTATCTCCTTAAAAACAAGTATGCCCCAATAAAATTTTTTCAAACAAAAAACTCGGCCGTGCCGAGCATTCTTTGTTTTTCTTGTTATTTGCTTTTCTTTGCTGCAAGGAACAAAACAACAGCTTGGAAAATGCTAAGGGCAAGAATGGCGCCAAGCATAATCCATGTGAAAGTTGTTGGAAGAAGACAAACGCAAACAACTCCAACGATTGCGCAAACCAATGTTAACACAACCCCAATAATCATTGCTTTCTTACTTAATCCCATAATTACTCTCCTTATGTTAATACGATTATAACACACAATTTCCAAAATTGCTATACTTTTCTAAAAATTATTGGTATTTTGCTAAATTTTCTGTTAAAAGCAATAGTGTTTCCCCTGCATCAGCGTTAACAACTTTTATAACGCGATCGTCAACAAACTCATGCCTAAGCCATTGGCGAATTTTTGTTCCGCTGTGGTAGCCATGAATAACGAGCAGACCATCAACGCCATAATCAAGAGAAGAGAGCATATAAAGCACATCCGCACGCGCATCTTCAAGGGTTTTACCATGAACATCCAACGTTGTAATGTTTCCATACTTAAGTTTTAAGAAAATATCCATTATTCTGCAAAGCCTATAACACGACCGCTGGCGTCTGTTATCTCATAAGGCGAACGAAGCCTATCATCCCAATAAATGAAGTTATACGCCCCACTTTCTGAGTCATATTCATATAGTTTGAGTTTTATAAGCTTTGCTGGATCCTTAAACATTACATTAGACAAACTTAAAACATATGAATCTGTAGCCCCGTCAGTTTTTGCACTAACTTCACTCAAAGCACCAACAACAAGAGTTGTTGAATCATAAGTAAATTCAAAATGAATAACCTTGCCCACCCTTGCAGTGGCATTTTTCAGTTGCGCAACATAATATTCAATAACATTTGTGGTTTGATCATGCTCACCATCAACAATTTCCAAAATGCCATCATTGCTGTTAGATGTCAACCCACTATTAGGATCAATAAGCTCACGATTGCTATTGTTAAACACTGCCCAAAGCTTATAATAGAATGAATGAACCTCGTTATTGGTTAAATAAATTTTATCAATATACGTTACATTAACCGTTTTTCCATCGGCAGTTTTTGGCCAAGGTAAGGCTTGAACTTCCTCATCGCTCAATGTTGTGTAGACAACCTTTTCAGTATCACTAAACTCAGGTTTGTTTGAAACTTCAAGTTGAAGAGCCTTAATCATAAGCTTCTTTATCACTATTGGCAATGAATACGTGCCTGTGATATGATTTTCCCCATCCGTTTGCGTGTATGTTTGAAGAGTGATATAAGCCAACGCATCAGCGAAATTATCATTATCTGTCCTTTTAATTTTGAGCACCCTATTATCTTTATCCAGAACAAGGCCATTGCCAACGGCCGACAATACTGAGCCATCATCTCCATCAAACGAAGGCAAATCATTTCCGTTGTCTAAATGAGAAAGCCCATCAAGCCAAATTGGAACGTGTGAATAATCGGCAATTTCAATATTTTCACAGTTAACATCTCCATCCTCGCTTGAAAGCCCGCCTTCGCCCAAGAACAACTGATAATTAACCTCATAATATTGTCCATCTGTATAAATGGTTTTTTGAGTTACCTCGTTGCCGTCAGCATCAACAAACTTAAGATCGTTCGGCTCATTGCCATTAACATTAACATCAAAATAATCTCTAATTGCTTGGTTAGAACTTGCATATGCTGTAATCTTCGTGTTTCCTGCTTTATAAAACTCAACATAATAAGAGTCATTATAAGAAACTACTTTTGCAACTTCAGGATTTGAAGAAGCAAAAGACACAGCACTTTTCCCCCCATTTGTTGTCTGTTCAATTAAAATAGGCATGCGGTTGTTGCCAGCACTAACAAGATTATAGTTAACAATTGCAAGTCGTTTTAGAACACGCACCCTATCCTTTGCTATTAAAGACCTAACAATCCCGCCATCTTGTTCCGTTTCAAGATAAACATAAACAACAACATCACCAACTTCTTTAGCATCAAAATAATAGCCGTCTTCTTTGTTTACTATTTCAACAACGCCATTAACATCCTCTCCGTTTTCATCTTGAATTTGAAAAACATAATGAGAGGTTGGCGTTTCAGATTGTTTGCTAAGAAAGAAATGAGAATTGTTTTCTTGCTTATCTAGAAGATAAAAAGTATAAACATTATCTATATCGGTTGCCGTAACCGCTTTTTCTGGCGCTTGGCAAACCCTAAAGTCATAAACCTCAACAGATGAAACATTTCCAACTAAACTAAGAAGCAAAATAGCAATGATCAAAACAACGACCACTGCTGAAGAAATAAATATCATCATCTTGAGTTTTTTTGACATATCTTATCCCTTATTTATTTTATCCAAAAAATAAATTTTCTCTAATATTATTGTAAATATCTCTTATGTGCCTGTCAAACATTTCAGTGCTTTTATCTTATAAAGATAAAAAACCAGCCGTTTGGCTGGTTTCTTATTATTCTAATTAGTCATCATAAGCAACAAAAGTTGCGGTTGTTTTGTCTGCAACATCTGTTACATCAACTCCACCATTCTTATTGTATGAATATGCGTTTGGATATCTGGTGTATTCAGTATTTTCAATGTTGTTGGTTGTAAACGCTTTCTTATAAGCTCTAACAGTAACATTTGTTAATTCGTTATTTGAAAGATCTAATGAACCAGTTGCGCTAACCAAGCCAACAGTGTATCCAATGTTTCTGAACTTAATTAGTGTTGAGTTAAGGCTCTCATCTAAATTCTTAACAAGAGGAATATTATCTGCATTATAGTTAACATCAATAACCAAGTCTGAAACTGTGTTATCTGAGATGTTCAATGCTGAAACAGCAAGGGTGTTATATTGATCCCCATCAGCAATAACAGCAACCAATCCACCAACGTTAATGGTGTTAACACTATAATCGTTTTCACCAATTGTTAATGTTCTAAGATATTTTGCATAGTTTGCAAAGATTGAGCCTGAAACAGTGTTTCCTGTTATAGCAACGTCATCTGCAGAAACTTGTCCAACAAGTCCGCCAATAACGGCAGCTCCATATTTATGATCTGAAAGAGCGTTTTTGTTAACATTAACAACAAGAACGTTGTTCTTAACTTCTGCGCCACTCTTAGCTTCACCAACAGCACCAGCAATTGAATATGTTGTGCTGTTTGTTTTTGTGTTATAGCTTGTTATCGCAACATTTGCCTCAACGTTTTGAAGCACCCCACCAAGTGTGTTAACAAGACCAGCCATATTGATTCCATCGGCAACAGTGGCTGTTACTCTGAGGTTCTCAATTGTTCCTTCGTTATTCCATGCAAGACCAGCAGTGTATGCTTCGTCTAAGATTGCTTCAGGTTCAACAGCAGATCCTGATGGGCTCTTAACAACAACGTTAACAGTTGCCTTGTTTTCGCTATCAGCTGTTACAACTGCACCAGCAGTGTTCTTTCCAACAAGACCAGCTGCATAAACACCTTTAACGCTTCCGTTAACAGCTAACCCTGCAAATTCTGCAGTGTATTCAATTCTACCATTATTGATATTTTGAAGAGCAACACCAGCTGCTTTTGCAGCAACGATGTTTCCACTGAATGTTGCGTTTGATATTGTTCCACCATTGTTTGTGCAAACAACACCACCAACACTTGCCTTAACATCAATAGATGCATTTGAAACTTGAGCATTTGTTAATGTTGATGTTGGAGCAAGATATTCAGCAACGCCACCAATGTTTGCGCCTTTTGCTTCAATCTCAGCAGCCTGAGAAACAATGTCTGCAAATCTTTCGCTTCCTGCAAGGCCAATGCCTTTAACATTAACACTATCAACATCGGTGTATGCGTGAGCATAAGCAACAACACCACCAATATATTCATGACCAACATAGTTAACATCACCAGTAAGTGTTACTTCAACATTTTGAATAATAACCTTTTCTGTAGAAGTTCCATATGTGTAGCCTACAACGCCGGCATAGTATGCCCCATCATAGTTGTTTACATCATATGCAGCACGAGCATCTGTATAAGCACTAACAGCATATCCTGAAATAGTTGTGCCATAGGTTGCACTTCCAGCAACTCCACCAACACCATTTGACCATAGGCCAACAGTTCTGTCGCTGAATGAGTATCCTTTAAGAGTTGCATTGATTGTTTCGTTGTTTTCAGCAATGATTTGAGTGCTAACAGCATCAGCAACCAAAGCACCAACTGAAACTCTTTGAAGGTTTGCAACTTCAAGTGCCGCAAGCTCCTCAGAACTTAATGTCTTAACATCTTCAGCGATCGCAATATATGCTCTATCCATTGCAACGTTCTTAATTGTTGCACCATCTGCGCATCCGAACAAGCCAAGCTCAACGCTTCCACGATCTGTTCCACTGTCATCAACTTTAACAAGATAATTAGCAACATTGTCTTTTGTTACATTGATTGTAAGGTTAGAAATAGTTTTACCATTTCCGTTGAATGTTCCAGCATATCTGTGGTTGTCATTTCCAATTGGAATAAAGTCTGCTACTTTAGCCATGTTAACATCAGCTTTAAGTTCAACAAACGCAGGATCATTTGTTGCATCATCATCGTTGATAAGATCGCTGAGCTCAACAATGTGGTTTGCATTTGCAACAACCCAAGGGGTTTCTGCAGAAGAACCATCACCTTGTGCAAAAATTTCAATTGTTAAATTGTAGTTCTTGCCTGCATCATCTTTTGCAGTTGCGGTGATTGGGGCTTCTGTTGCCTTAGATGCAGTGTATTTTTGAGTTTCAGCATCATAAGTGATAACTGCTTCAGCATCTAGGGTGTCAAACCCGAAAGTTATTTCCTTATATTCTTTTAACTCCACGCATTCATCATTGGTTCTATATGCTAAATAAACATTAGGAACCTCTGGCTTTCCTGGCCCAAGAACGCTTGCAAGTGTGGAGATTGCGAGTGTTAATGTGAGAACAACACTCAAAATGATTGATACTATAACGCTATTTTTCATAGAAAACTCCTTATTAATATAAATTTTCACTTATATATTAGCATTTCACTTGCCTAGATTATACTCCAAATGAAGATTAATGTCAATAGCGCAGTGGAATTTTAACATATTTTTTATAGTTTTTATACCTCTACAACCCTCGTTTTTTGCCGTTTTTGCATTTTTTGGGCTAAAAACAATTACATCTTAAGCAAATTGTGTCAAAAAAACGCAAGTTCTGCCTTAAAAAATATTTTGCTTTTCATGGTCAGCCCCAAGCAAAAAGAAAAAGGGCTCCGCCCCTCCTCTAAAACGCCGTATTTAGAACCCAATAACCCTATATAATTGTTTGCCGGCTGAGGTTAATAAATAGTCGCAGTATACTATTATCTTATCGGCTGAACCAGGTATCGCATCATAAGTAATCTGGAAACTAAGGCCT
The DNA here is from genome assembly GCA_017444895.1 of Clostridia bacterium. Lineage (GTDB taxonomy): Bacteria > Bacillota > Clostridia > Christensenellales > UBA1242 > UMGS2070. Next base: position 53,395 of record JAFSVR010000005.1, on the reverse strand, counting down.
GTTAAATCGCCCAAAAGATCTTCGTTTACGGCCTTATCCCCCTCAACGCTCAATCTGTTTTCTTCAGAAATGATGCTGATTCCAACACCTTTAAGCGCCCCCACAGAATCAATAGCAACGCCATCTTTATCAAACAAGAAAACATAGTATGTTTTTGTTCCTGTTTTATTGGTTATTCTGTTTGTTGTTGGTGAAATGAAAGCGCCTTCGCTTACGTCATAAAACCTTATTTCGTCAACAGGATTAACAACTTCAACAGTTATGCTTGCACTGATATTCTGGGCAACCCCATTATCATTAACGAGTTCAACAGTTACCTCTGCAGAACCCCTGCCAACCCCGCAAATTCCAGGCCTTGAAGCATCTGGAACATAAACAACACTTGGATCAGAACTCGTTACTCTGATCTTATATATTGAATAATCCAACAGTTTTGTTGTTTCACTGATGCTAGCAAGGTTATATGTTTCATTTACTGCATCATATTGCCATTCCTGAGAAAATGTTGCATATATCCCAAGGCTTGTTTCAGCATCTTTTGTTAAAACCATTTCCCCATTATCGAGGCTTGGATGAGCAATTGAAAGCGGTTTGTTTAGCGAGCCCGTTTCAACTGAAGGATAAATCTTTCTTAAAACATAACAAGAATCAGTCTTATTGCCTGATTGTATATTAATCTTAACACTGCTGAATATCTCATCAACAGTTATAATCCCACCAGTAAGTTCACCAATGGTTTGGCTAGATGTTGTGTAAACAACATCATAATTCTTGGCGGTTGAAGGATACACTTTATATTCAAGTTTTGTTGGGCAATTTTCATCAACATAGAAAACCGGTTTTGAAAACTCAATAGAAACTAGAGTGTCTGAGCCGGCAACCCCACACCCTACCATAGCAAAAACACAAACAAACATAATGCATAAACAACTAATAAGTTTTTTCATCGGTTCCCTTTTTGTTTTATCTATCTTGCGCATTTTTCTGTCAAAATATTAAGCATTATCTGATAAGCGCAAATAAATACAGAATTTCAATATTATTATATATTCATCATTTGCAAGATGTCAAACAAAATATAACCAAAAAAGCCTTGAAAAATTTCTTAAAATAGTTTACACTTTGGCATGGAGAAAAAATATGACTCAAAAATTACTTTCAAAAGTTGTTAAAGCCATTAAAGAGTTCAACCTTATTGAAAATGGCGACACCGTTGCTGTTGGCGTGTCAGGCGGAAAAGACAGCCTTTTTCTGCTTGAAGCATTAAGCGCATATAGAAAATATGCAGACGTCAACTTCAAACTCATTGCCATCACCATCCATCCTGGCGCAAAAGACATGGATTTTTCTAAGGTTGCAGAATATTGCAAAGCAATTGACGTTCCATACTATATTGAACAAACCGAGATTTTTCCAATCATATTTGATGTCAGGAAAGAGAAAAACCCTTGTTCACTATGCGCAAAAATGAGAAGAGGAGCTCTCTGCACAACAGCTAAAAAATACGGGGCGAATAAGATTGCGCTTGGACACCACCAAAATGATTTAACTGAAACCTTCATGCTCAGCCTTATTTATGAAGGGCGCCTTTCAACATTCTCCCCAAAAACCGAAATGACACGCACGGGTGAAACAATCATACGCCCACTATTATATATAACCGAAGGAGAAATAATTGGAAACAGCAAGCATCTCCCTGTTGTTAAGAACACCTGCCCCGCAGACAAGCACACACAAAGAGAATACGTTAAAAACCTCTTAAAACAAATTAACACCGAGGTTGAAACAAGCATAATCAACATTCCTCATGCAATAACACACCCCGAACGCAACAACCTTTGGGATAAAAACAAACCATAATAAAAAAGCCTTGAACACTTCAAGGCTTTTATTTTTGTTTCTAAATATAATTAAGAATTAGCATATTGCTTCCAGACATATTGATTTCTTTGCCGGCGGTTTGAACAACAAGATCGCCCTTTTTAACAAGCCCCGCCTCGCAAGCAACAGAACGCGCTTGAACAAGCAGTTTATCAATTGAATCAGTTTTTGCTTGTTTGATAGGCATAACGCCATAATACGCACCAAGCGTGTGGAAAACAAATTCATCAGGAGTGCAACCCAAAAGAGGAGCCACTGGTTTGAAACGGCTTATCTGCATTGCAGTTACGCCAGATTTTGTTACGGCGATTATCGCTTTTGCATTGCTTGCAGAAGCAAGAGCGCAGGCACCAAACGCAACGCTGGCAGTGAGATCACCCTTAACGGCCTCAAAAGAGGAATAGTCTATATGCCCCACCTTGCCAATTTCTGCCATTTCAGCAATTTTCGCCATAACTGAAACAACAAGAGCAGGATGAGCGCCAACACTAGTTTCCCCAGAAAGCATGATAGCATCTGTTCCATCAAGTATTGCATTGGCAACATCACTTATTTCAGCACGTGTTGGACGAGTGTTTGTTATCATTGATTCCAGCATCTCAGTTGCGGTTATAACAAGTTTGCCAGCCTCATTACATTTGCGTATGATTGTTTTTTGGATTTCGGGAATTCTTTCAAATGGAACTTCAACCCCCAAATCTCCGCGCGCAACCATGATGCCATCGCTCGCCTCAATGATTGCGTCAATATTATCCACCCCATCTTGGTTTTCTATCTTGCTTATGATTTTTAATCTTTCCCCATCAATAAGTTTCAAATAGTTCCTAACAGTTTTAACATCATTTGCGTTAGAAACAAAACTTATTGCAACAAATTGTGCTCCTTGCTGAACAGCAAAGGTTAAATCCCCCTTGTCAATATCGCTTAGATATGGCAAATCAAGTTTAACGCCAGGAATATTTATGCTTTTGTTGTTTGAAAGCTTACCACCAACAACAACTTCACACAAAATATCTGTGTCGTTTTTATCCAAAACACGAAGCTCAATGAGCCCATCTGCAATCAAAATTTTTGTTCCCTTCCCAACTATCTGAGGAAGTTTGCGATAGTTAACGGCAACACAATCTTCATTCCCTAGAACACTCTTAGTTGTTAGGATAAACCTTGTTTTTTGCCTGAGCTCAACGCTTCCGTTTTCGAATTGCTTAATACGAATTTCTGGGCCACGAGTGTCAATCACAATTGGAAGAGAAACGCCGAGTTTATCCCGCACCTTCTTAACAACATCAATCAAAACCTTGTGTGAGTTATGGTCGCCATGGCTCATGTTAAACCTTGCAACATTAAGCCCGCTTTTAACCATCTTTTCAAGTTCTTGTTCCGTTGAACACGCTGGCCCCATTGTTGCAATAATTTTTGTTTTTCTCATATCATCCCTCATTTTGCTTATCTATAAATAGTATAATCATCTGCAAAATTTTTTGCAAACAAAAAAGCGTATTTCTACGCTCCTTGTCTCGTGGGCTATTTCCCCGCCGTTGCAATAAATTTGTTTGGGTTAACAAGCTTATCGTTCTCCATAACCTCAAAGTGAAGATGCACACCCTCCGCCTGCTCACCTGTTGAAGTTCCCATAACGCCAATTTGTTCACCTTTTTTTACGCTATCTCCAACACTAACGCATGCTTCTCCCAAACTCTTATAGATTGATTTTAATGAGTTGTTGTGCTTAATCGTTATAACAACACCGTCCATCAGTGTGTTTTCAACTTTTTCAACCGTTCCATCATACACACTATAAACCTCTGCATTTTCGGCACCAATATAATCTATGGCTTGATGAGTTTTCCAAACACCACTGGTTTTATCTTCAACAAGTTCATTGTCATAATAATCTTTGCTGACAGTGCAATCATTTACTGGGCAATCAAAAACTATAACTGTTGATGTTGATGCTGGGACATTTTCAGTTGCTTCTGGCTCAGGCTGTGGTGTTTGGTCTTCAACTTGAACAGTTGTGTCAGTGCGATATAAATCTGCAACAGATATTGCCGTTATGACCGAAAAGGCAACCAACACGCATAAACTCACAACTATGGCATACGCATTTCTTGAAACAAAGCCCTTAAACTTTTTCATAAATTTCTTAAATTTCATAAAATCATCTCCTTGCTAGCAAATGTTGCCTAAAATTTTTGATTTATACCATTTGCCTAAAAACTTCCCATAATTATTGGCGTTGCAATGGTCAAATCATTTTCTCGTATTGCAATTTGCAAATTGCTCTTTCGGTTTTCAATGCGATATGGAAGCAATGCACAATAGCAATATATATTTTCCGTTCCCCCCGCAACAATTCTTTCAACAACAACCAGTCCAAAATCTTTTGCAAACTGATTTAAGTCAATTTTGTTTTTTTCAACTTCAAAAAACTCGCCAACAATTTCATTTTCCTTGATATATTTTTTTATCTCCGCCTTTGAAACACCTGAAATTTCTGTGGCGTATCCATATTCAAGCATATTTTCAAATGGCAAGTTTTCCTGGTTTTTAACATACACCCCACTTTTTGTTGCTTCATATTCTTCCCCAATTTCACACGTTGCAAAACTGATAAGAGAAATAATAGCAACAACAGCAAAAAACAAAACAACTAATTTCTTCATATAAAAAATCACCTCTGCTTTTGCAAAGATGATTTACTTTTTATGGAATAATAAACGCCGAAAATTTAATTAATATTGTTTGCCGGTGGCGAATTTTGCAGTTTTCTTGTTCGTTGATTCTTAACAAGTTTAACAACCCCACAGACAATGAGATAAACAAAACCAACCGCAAGGAAAAGATAATAATCAAAAATACGCCATGTAAGGGAACTCCACGCAACAGTGTTTGAATTTCCAAAGAAGAAACTAAACATAATAAGAAAGCAAATCTCTTTAAGCCCCGTTCCGCCTGGAAGGATCATAATGGTTGAAGCCATATCAACAACCTGATATCTTGCCATGCTTATTATCCACAACACTATTCCCGGCAAAAAGCTTTCCATTGAAAGCACAATTTCTGGATTGGTTGAAAAGGCAAGCGACGTGAAGAACGACATTGATGAACAAGCAATAAATTCAAGCATTGAAAGCAAAACGGATTTAATCATCACCGGCTTGTTTTTTGCAAGATATGCAATTGAACTTTGATATTCAAAAACAGTGCGCATAAACTTGTCATAACTCTTGCGATAGTTCTTAACAATGCGCAGTTTATATCCAAGCTTAACCCACCATTTACCAATTCGCCGCCCTACCATCTTGCTACTTCCAAGGAAAACAAAACCTATCGAAATGATGGTTGTTATTATGATTCCAACAATTGCTAAAATTTTGCAAAGCGTTCCAAGCAAGCTACCCATAGCCGAGCCCATTTCAATATGTGGAGCAACGCAGAAAAACAAAATGACAATTAAAGACCACCTAACAAGTTGGTTAACAATCATTTTTATAATTGGAATACTTGTTGCAACACCAGGGGATATTCCTCCTCGCATCAAAGATAAAATCTGTGAAGGTTGGCCCCCAACTGCCATTGGCGTTACATAATCATAATATTTTCCACGAATAGTTGCATCAATACACGTTAAAAAATGGCGTTTCCCCGTGCTATTTTTAACAAAAATGCTGAGCGACAATGCATTACAAACATATATTAACAAAAAGCAACCAAAAGCCCCAAACAACCAATATAGTTGTGTTCCCTGTTGTGCAACAACTTCGCCAAGTGATGAACCCGTTGTTTCTTTTAGCAAGCTCCTCACAACAAAGAACATAAACAAAATGTTGATTGCAAAGAAAACTATATTCCAAATTGCACTTTTCTTTTTCTTTTTTGGTTCGGCTGAGCGTTCAGCCTCTTCAAGCCTTTCAAGAGCAATGTCTGTGTTAAGAAGTGCGCCAGAAACATCAAGCTTTTCGCCCGTTTCATTTGTAACAAATTCTTGTATTTTAGCAGGGCCATCTTCTTTCGAATTTTCCTCAGGCAAAACAACGCCAGATGTTTGTTCCAGCGTTATGTTTTCTTCTTCCATCACTTCTTTTGGAGCAGAAAGTTTCTCTTGTTTTGCTTTTTTGCTCATATATTATTAGTTTACACCACGCCCCTTGAAACTGTCAATTAAATCTTTTCCAAAATTATCAACTAAACTCAAATTTATCCCAACAACCTCTTGTCAACTAACGCCGTTTCCTTCAGAATATTTGGCGTATTCTATCACGCATAGGTCTTGCTTCCAAAAACAAAAAAACACCCTGCTGGGTGTTTTATTTATTTTGTGCTAGCCTTAAGATCATCATGCGTTGGTCTTGAAATTTCTTTGAATTGCCCATTCTCTTGCAAATTCGTCAAAATTTCATAAAGAGAATTTGTGAAATAGTTGTTGGTTTTATCTTCAACAAGTTTCTCATAAACAAATTGCAAAACTGTTTGAGAACTTCCAGTTGAAACCAGCTTGTTGCTTAATGCCTCGCAAGCCTCTGTTGCATTGCTTGCTCCTGAAACATCAACAAATGCACCTTGTTCAAAAACATTTGATAGAATCATCATATGAACGCCATAGTCAGTAACCGCAAAATCTATTGTTTCACCAATATATCTTCCACTCAGATAGTCGTTATATAAATCCCTTGCCTTGTCAGCAAATTCGCTCATCAGCCCGCCATCCTCATCTTCATCAGTGGTTCCGGCATAGCCAAGTTTATCTATCATTTTTCCGCTTCCAAGCGAAGCATCATCACCTGTATACATATAAACATACTTAGTGAAGAGTTCATTTGAAATATGAGCTTTTTCGTTATCAGTTAAGGCTGAGCCTTTTTCTGCTTCGGCATCAGCAAGCGCCGTTGCTCTTGCACTAACAAACTGGTCATAAATCTCTTGCAATGTTATTTTATCATCAACCATAACAGGGATTTTTTCGCCATCTTCATTAAGAACATCTTCGCCATTTTCATCGGTTTCCCAAACCGGATTGCCTGCTTCAATCTTTTGAACTTGAACAGTGTTGCCATCTTCATCTCTATAAGATGTTTCAACAATATAGTTTCCAAGCCCGTCTTGAGCATATCCTAGCCTTGCCTCAATATACTCTTGCCTGAACATATAGTCTTTGTTTTTATCATAGCCCTCATATTGCTTAAGAAGGTTAACGATTTCATCATCAAACTTAGCCAAAATATGTTGAACTGTGAAATAGTAGTATGCCCCATCATAATGATACAAAACCAAGTCTGCGTTTGAGGTTGAGAATATAACTTCTGCGTAGTTATCTTCGTTTGAATACTTTTGCTTGCTTTCATTAAGCAATGCATTATATTTATCCAAAATTGCTTGCGCCATTGCAGCGTCTGCAATTTGTGCATCGAGCGTTGTTCCGCTTGTTAAGCCTGCAAACACTCTTGATTCAATGTATTCCTTATAAAGTGAAGACATCTTACTCTTGCGATTTTCCGCATAAAGTTCTTCAACTTTTTTCTTCAACGCCCCTGCTGCATTAAGGGTTGTTCCATCAAGTTTATAATTATACATCAAGGTTGCAACATATTTATCATAAGCCTTTGTGCGATATGAAAGGAATTCTCCAACGCCATCATAAATTTTGTTTTTAAGTTCAACAATCTTTGCATCAACATCTGATTGTGCAGCGCCTGCCACCTCATCATATGTTATTGGAGTTGTGAGTTTGAACTCATATTCTTCATATTTCTTTGTTGTTGTTTCTTCACTATTTGAGCTGAGCCTTTCTGGAACAGTTTTTCCAGCGTTCTCTATATATGTTTTCTCATAGCCATCAATCTCACTGATAACGGCCTCAAAGACATCTTCCCAAATTTCATCTTCATCTTCTTGTGTTAAAACAACAACCTTTTCAGCTTCAAGTTCTTGAATCTTGCTAAGATAAAGTTCATCATAAATAACTTTCATAACAACATCTTCATCATAGTAAGCAAAATACTGGCTATAAGTGTTATATTTCTCAAGAAGTTCGCTATATGTTATGTTTACATTGCCAATTTTAGCAATAACAGAATTATCTGAATAAGCCGTGTTATTTGTCAGCAAAGAACAACCAGCAAAGGTTGAAAAACACATACATAGGCAAATTATAAGAGCAATAATTTTCTTTTTCAAAGTTTGGTCCTCCACGAATTTGATAAACTAATTATAGCACATTTTAATATAAAATCAACTTTTTTTAACGCACAAACAGCGAAAAAACGGCTATTTTTTGCCCTTTTTTGCTTCATTGGCAACGGCTAAGAAAGCCGTCAAATCTTTAAGGTTTGTTATATCATCTTTCCCTGCCGTCATCTTAATCATTGGAGTAAGCCCTAATTCAAGAGCGCATCGATCCTTAAACTTATATAGTGCCTCACCCAAATAAGCACTTCCTGTTATGTCTTCAGGCTTTGAGAAAATAAACTTAATTCCAGCGCTGGTGCTAACAATCTCAACAATTTTAAGGTTGCTTGCAAGCAGTTTAGCATAAGCAATATCCATCAAATTCAAAACCGGCTGAGGAACGGCGCCAAAAGTGTTTTCAAAGTCTTGTTGCAAACTTATTTTTTCATCAAGACTAGAAATTGCTGAGATATTCTTATACGTCGTCATCCTATTGCTTGGCTCTTTTATATAAGACTCAGGAACATATGCATCAATACTAATACGCATAAGTGTGTCTTGCTTTTCTTCAACCTTTTGCCCTTTAATTTCAGCAATGGCGTCTGCAAGCAATTTTGCATACATTTCATATCCAACTTTTTCCATAAAGCCATGTTGCTCAGCACCCAAGATGTTTCCGCCACCACGAATTTCCAAATCTCGCATGGAAATCTTAAATCCAGAACCAAATTCAGTAAACTCTCTTATGGCATCAAGGCGTTTATAGGCCTCTTCACTTAAAATCTTATCCAACTTATATGTGAAATAAGCAAACGCCGTTCTATTTCCTCTTCCAACCCTTCCCCTGATTTGATAAAGCTGGCTTAAACCGAAGTTGTCACTATCATAAACAATAAGTGTGTTTGCATTTTCAATATCAATTCCGTTTTCAATGATTGTTGTGCAAATTAAAATATCCGCATCTTTTTTATAGAACTTATAAACCGTGTCTTCAAGTTCTTTGCCGGAAAGTTGGCCATGAGCCACCAAAACTCTAGCCTCTGGCAAAACCTTTCGCACTTCTTCTGCAAAATGATAGATTTTTTCAACCCTATTAAACAAAATGAAAACCTGTCCACCCCGAGCCAGTTCTCGCATACATGCATCTCTAAGCAAACTTTCGCTATATTCACAAACAAAAGTTTGAATTGGCAATCTCTCGCTTGGCGGAGTATTTATTATGCTGACATCTCTAATCCCTGAAAGGCTCATGTGGAGTGTTCGTGGAATTGGTGTTGCAGAAAGGGTTAAGAAATCCACAAGTGGATATTTGTTTTTAAGTTTTTCTTTGTCTTCAACGCCAAATTTCTGTTCCTCATCAAGAACAACCAACCCAATATCATTAAAGTTAACATCATCAGATAAAACTCGGTGTGTTCCGCACAAAACATCAATACGCCCATGTGAAAGTTCATTTAATATTTCTTTTGTTTCCTTTGCTGAACTGAAACGATTGAGAACTGCAACTTTAACCCCAAACGGTTCTAGCCTTGCCCTCAAGGTGTTATAGTGTTGCTCACTCAAAATCGTTGTTGGCGCAACAAAAGCAACCTGTTTCCCATCAAGAACGGCCTTGAACATTGCACGCATTGCAACTTCGGTTTTTCCGAATCCAACATCTCCACAAAGAAGTCTGTCCATAACCTTATGGCTTTCCATGTCCTTCTTTATCTCAGCAATGCTTTTGAGTTGGTCCTCTGTTTCAATATAAGCAAAAGCGTTTTCAAAATCTCTCTGCAAACTTGAATCTGGTGAAAAAGCAAAACCCTGCTTAGCCTCTCGCTTCGCGTAGAGTTCAGTTAAGTCAAAAGCAATCTTCTTAACAGACGCCTTAACTCTTTCTTTAACCTTTGCAAATTCAACACCACCAATTTTACTAAGTTTTTTAGGCGCCTCTGCCCCGCTATATCTTTCAAGCGAAGAAAGAGAATCAATTGGAACATAAAGCTTGTCATCTCCTGCATAACGAACGATAACATAGTCTTTTGAACCAAAGTTAGATGAAAGATTAGTAACCCCCTCACAAATTCCAATACCGTGGAAGGAGTGCACAACATAGTCGCCCTGCCTTGGAACACTGAAAACGTTTTTTCTTGATGCCACAACTGCTTGCTGAGATTTTTTTGGTGCAAACAAATCGGTTGTTGAAACAACAACCTTTTTCTCACTGGCAAGAACAAACCCGCCCGAAAACTCAACAGGAAGAATAAATTGTCCTTTGCTTGAAAGCGTTGCAGAAGATGTATCAAAGAAAATATCGTTTGCTTCTAGTCTTTCATTAAGGCTTCTAACCTTGTCTGGAGTTCCAGCAAGCAAATAAATGTCAAAATTATTAAACTTCCAGTTTTGCAAGTCAGTTACTAATTCTGGAAAATTGTGATAATACCTTGAAAGTTGCAAACTTTTGAAAGTTAAGACTTTTTCAGGATTATAAAACCTATTAGAGTTGGTTATTCTCTGGTGAACAACTCCGCCATATTTTGCAATCTGATTCAATACAAAAGTTGAATCAAAAAAACCCGTTTCTTTATCATTCAAAGCATCTTTGTTGGTTTTAAGGTTTTTATGGCGCATTTCAATCTCGCTTGAAGCATTAACAATGACGTCATAACACATCTTCCCTTCATCAATAACAATAACTGTGTCTTTGGGAAGATAATCAAAAAGCGAGCTAAGATTTGACATAATTAAAGGGAAAAGATAGTCAAGCGAAAACGCTCTATCCCCCATTTCAAGGCGCGAAAGGCAATCGGTTATGGCAAGTGACAGTTGCCCACCGCCACCGTCTTTTTCTGTTGATTTTTCTTTAAGATAATATAGCGCCTCTGTTAAATATTCATTTTCTTCATCACTTAAAAGCAGGTCGGTGTTAGGGTAAATTTCGACCTCATTTAGGCTTGCTTCGCTTGAAAGATTGTCAAGATTAAGATAAGCGATTTTATCAATAGTATCACCAAAAAGTTCAATTCTGATTGGCCCGCTTGGAATAGAAAAAACATCAACGATATCGCCCCTAATTGAAAAATCGCCAGCGCTAGCAATAATTTCAGTTTTTCTGTATCCTACTTTAACAAGCTTTTGTTTCAGGGCCTCAAAATCAACATCTTCACCCTTTTTGATACATATTTTACCATCTTCAAATCTTTGTCTGTTTGGAAGCGGACAAAGCAAAGCATCAATGCTCGCAACAACTGCCTTTGCCTTTCCCGAAACCAATTTTGAAAGAGCAATGATCCTTTCTTGGTTTGGCGCAATAGTTTGAGATTTTTTATAGAGCAAGTTATCAATAAAAACTGGGAGCAAGACCGCTCCATCTCCAAACAGACTTTCAAGCTGTTTATGAATTCTTGTTGCACCAATATAGTCACTCGTCAGACATAACACTGGACGGTCAACACTAGATAAAATGGCAACTTTCTCGGCCTGTCCCATTGAAATTGCTGAAACTTTTTTATTTTCATTAAGAGCAAAACAGAGGGCCTGATAATTGCCCCCTAATGATGAAAAATCAAAAAAGTTTTTTGCGCGTTTATTCATTTCCTGCTATTTTATCACCATAAGCATATTTTTGCAATAGCAAACAAAATAAAAGCCCGATAAAAATTGCTTATCGAGTTCTTATCTGTTTATCCCTGAGAATTCATCTTTTGCATAAGAGTGCTAAATGAAATTTCTTTGTTAAGCCACTGCGCCAGCCCTTCACTTGCGAGTTTAGTTGCCTCAAAAATTGGGCTCCCCTCCCCTATGCGTGAAAGGACAAAATCAACAAGCGTCATATTTTCTGGTTTGCAACCAATGCCAACCCGAACCCTCTTAATCCTGTCACCTTCAACGTTCGTCATTATGCTCTTCATTCCATTGTGGGTTCCAGCGCTTCCGCTTTCTTTAACCCTTATTGTTCCAACTTGAAGATCAATATCATCATAAACTATAACAACATCTTCACCAATATCAATTTGGTCTTTATACTTATTCAAAAACTCACGGAGAGCATCTCCGCTTGAATTCATATAGGTTCTTGGTTTTGCAATGATAACTTTTTCATCACCAAAAAAACCGATGGCAACATCACTTTTGCAATCTTGTTGAGAAAACTTAATTCCTAAGTTTTTTGCAAGTTTGTCTGCCACCATAAACCCAACATTGTGGTTGGTGTTTATATATGCTTTTCCTATGTTCCCTAGTCCAATAATTAATTTCATATCAAACCTTTTCTAATTCAAAATTACCTTGCAATCTGGAACTTGCGTTTCTTCTTTAACCGCAACCCCAGCGCCAACAAATGCTCCAGCGCCAATTTCTGCACCATGCAAAACCCTTGAAAGCGCATCAGCTTTGCCAACAACGCTTGCTCGTTCATATAGCGTTGAATCTCTATATATTCGGGCGTTTTTAAGCAAACACCCCTCCTTAATTTTCACGTTTTGCGAAACGCTTGATTGACTTATTATTGAGCCATCACCTATCTCGCACATTGTTCCAACAAAGCTCTTGTTTGTTATTGAAACATTATTTCCAACAACTGAGCCATCTTTAATAGCGCTATTTTCAATCACAGCGCTTCCAACGGCGCACTCGCTCCCAATCTGGCTTGAAACTATCTTTGCGTTTCCACCAATTCTGCAATTCTTTCCAATTGCCGTTTCTCCACATAGGGTAACATTGTTTCCAACAACCGTTCCTGCCCCAATTGAAACATCACTTTCAATATACACCCCATTCACATCAACAAAGCGCACACCTGATGTCATATGAAATTCAATAATTTTCTTTTGAAGCACTTTTGAAATTGAAGCAAGTTCAACAAGGTTGTTTGGCCTAGTAAACTCTTCCTCAGCAAAATAATATGTTTGAGGGGCAAATATTTCATCAACCCTCTTGATATATTCAGTTCTGAAAACATATCCTCTTGAAAGTTTGCAAACATTAAGGTCATTGTCTAAAACAAATCGCAAAATATTTTTAATGTTTCCTTGCGTGAGCAAAGGAGTGTCGCCATACAAAACAAGGGCGAGTTCTTTGTCCCTAAGATATGGCTTGATAACCGAAAGCACATTATCTTCCTCACTGCATTCAATGGTTACCGGTCTTGTTGGGCACACCCTTGAAACAAACTCAAACATAGGCCTGCCAAGAAGATCAAGTTCATAAGAGTTCTTCCCTTCTGGCAAATTGAAATTTTCATTGTTCGTTAGCAACACGAAACATATGACATTATTATATTCGCCCTGCTTAAGTTCAAGTTTTGTTTGAGTTTTAAGTTCGGTTATCATTCTCTCTCCTTATATAAAAAATATTATAATAATGCTTGGTTATTTGTCAAACAAATAAACGCACTCGTTGTGCGTTTAATCAAAAATTAATCAGTATTAGTTCCTTTTCTGAGAAAAGTATTCACTAACTAGCATGGAGCATTTTTTTGCCCTGATGCCAGAAACAATTTTCAGGTTGTGGTTAAGGCCCGCACGTTCAGCAATTTCTTTTGAAGAAAGAGTGTTGTCCTTGTTGATCCCTGCCCCAAAAACAAGGGTTTCAATCCGCGCATTAATTATTGCCCCCATGCACATAACACACGGCTCAAGCGTAACAAAAATTGTGCAACCATTAAGACGAAAATCCTTCACTTTTTTGCATGCTTTTTCAATCGCCAAAATTTCAGCATGATAGGTCGCAACCCTTCTATTTTGTCGCTTATTAAATGCGCTGGCAATAATTTTACCATCACGAACAATAACAGCCCCAACCGGAACTTCGTCTTTTGCTCTTGCTTTCTTCGCAAGTTCAAGGGCCTTATCCATATAAAACTCATAATCTTGTGTGTTTGTCATCTTCATCTTCTCTACTTGTGGTATGCAATTTTATTCATTATTGTAAAAGCACGATAAATCTGCTCACCAAGAACCGCACGCATAAGTTCGTGTGGCAAAGTCATATTTCCAAAACTTATAACCAGACTAGCAGATTTAATAACCTCATCATCAAGGCCATTGCTCCCGCCAATAACAAAGCTGATAACACTGTTTCCCGATGTCATCGCAAGGGAAAGTTTATCTGCAAATTCCTCACTTGAAAGCATTTTCCCCCGTCTGTCAAGCACAACAACAAAGCCCTCAACCTTAGACAATATCGCATCTTTTTCAGTTGCCTTTGCAACTTTAATCTCGCCTTCATTTCTTGCTTTTCCTTCACTGACAAAAATCTCTTGAACTTCCGCCCAACGAGAAAGACGCTTATAATATTCGCTAGTTATTGGCTTTATATTCTTATCTTTTTCTTGCCCAACGGCAATAATTTTAATCTTAACCACTAAAACCCTCAACAAGTGCCGTTATCCATTCAAGAACCAAATATGCTGATGTAACAACAAACATTGCCAGTGTTAGCACATCCATTCTTGGCTTTTGTTCAAGTGGCGTCATAACTGGCGGAGCGCTTTTTTCAACAACAATACTCCGCTCCGAATCTGCCACCTCTTCAATCTCCGCTTCCGCCTCAACCGCTTCTTCGGCAGGCGTGTTTTTCTTTTCAACTTCTTTTATCAGGTATTGCACAGACTTAACAATGATGAATGCACTGAGAACAACGATGGCAACATTAATCGCATAGCTGGTTATCATAACAACAACCGAATTGGCCGTGCTTGGAGTTGTAACGCCCGCCACCGTTTCGCCGCTTACTTCACCCAAAGAACTGATAAACGTTATAACAAGAACAATAAAATTGTTAAAGAAATGTATGATAATTGTGAGCCAAATGTTACGAGTATAATAAACAATAAAACCAAAGATAACACCCAATATGAACTGATGCACTGTTTGGTCTGGGCTTCCATGCATAATCATAAACGCAAACGCACTAAAGAATATTGCAACCTTTGCCCCATATTTCCTAAGGCCGTTTAGTATTAAACCCCTAAAAAGCAATTCCTCACAAAACGCTGGCAAAACCGCAACCAAAAATGTATATTTAAGCAAATCAAGCACCGTTTTAACCTGCAAAGAGCTTGTTTGCGTGTGATATCCAAAATAAGATAGAATGTCGATAAAGAAATCGCTAACTCTGCCAAGCCCGAACAAACAAACCAAGCTGATAACAATACATATCACAAACATCTTTGCGTTAACTGGTTTATTAACCCCTGTTGCCGGTATGAAATCACGCTTCTTGATCAAACAAACCAACGCAACCGAAAAAGCAAAAATTGCTTCAACAATAAAGGCATAAACAAAACTGAAAATCCCATTGTATTCAACACCGGAAACAATAAGCGCTCTTGCTATAACGAAACAAACAACGCCTATAATAACATAAAGCGTATACCCCAGCCCAGCATCGTTGTCATTAAATTCTTTAACGAGTTCCCTTTGTTCCATCTAATCTTCCTTCAAATTAAAATTATTTCCAATCTTGTGTTGATATGTGAGCCTTATAAAAGCGTCTTTTTCAAGCCTAAACCCTTCATTTTCAAGAGCATTTGCAACAACTGAAAATGCAAGCTCTGGCGTATTATTATTCTCAGAAAGGTGGCTGAGAGCAAAATATCTCGTTCCATTTTTTGCAAGGTAAACAACCGCTTCCGCACATTGAGTATTGGAAAGATGCCCTTTTGAGCTCTTAATTCTTGCCTTCAAGTATATTGGATAATTTGGATTATCTTTAAGCATCTGTTCGTCGTGGTTGCTCTCAATAAAAATAAGTTTTGAGCCAAGAAGGTGTGAAAGATTTTCTCCCGAAACAAAACCAAGGTCTGTTGCGTATGAAAACTTTGCATTTTTATATTCAAATGAAAAACCCTGGCAATTCACGCTATCATGGCTAACCGGGAACGGTGTTATCTTAACTCCCCCAACCATAAAAGGCTTGTCATAAAAAACTCTTTTCTTTTGTGGAGCAACCATAATAACCTTGTCTATCATTGGCCAGGCTTCGGCATTTGCCCAAACCCCTGCACCATATTTTTTTGAAAAACGTTCAAGACCTTTGATGTGGTCATTATGTTCATGGGTGATAACAATTGCGTCTACGCTTTCTGGCGCAATATTCGCTTGGCTAAGCCTTTGAAGCAAATCCTTTATATTGAGCCCACAATCAAGCATAATTGTTCCCACTTGCGTTTGAATAACAGAACAATTCCCCTTGCTTCCACTTGCCAAATTTATAACTCGCATTATAGACACCTCATAATTAATTATAAATAAAAGCAAAGTTTTGTAAAGGAAAAGGCCTCAAAATAATCTAGGTTTTATCAATATATGCATTGCCCTCAACAAAACCAACAACAATCTCTCGTGCCCTATTTTTGTTTACCCCAAAACAATCAACGAATTCATCAAGCCCAATTTTTTTGAATTGATATTTTGAGTATAGTTTTTTGAGGGACTTGATAACAACATTTTCCCCCAGTTCGCTTTTCAGTTTATCCATCATCAAAACGCCACGCACATATATCATATAGGTGTATTCATATTCGCTTGCATACTTATAAACAGGCAAGTTCATTTTGTTATTAACTTCAAGACCAATTGATTTGAACACTTCAACATAAAGATTATAACTAGATAGCGCATCATTGATTTGATCATTATAACTCAAATTAAACTGCGGATTTGCCCCAAAAAACATAACAGTTGAAAATTCGCAAAGCCCCTCGTCAATCCACGCATCAACAATTTCGTTATTGCCAACAACCCCATACCACCACTGATGAGCAACTTCATGAACGATAATCTTGTTTTTTTCTTCCGCAGTTCTTGCAAAACGGCTGACCATAATAAGATTTGGATATTCCATCCCGCCTTGAACAAATGCCGTTTTAACAACAGCAAGTTTTTCATATGGATATTCTCCAAACGTCTTGTTAAAATACCTTAAACTTAAACACGCCGTTTTGAGCAAATCTTCTAGGTCTTCATCGCCAGCAAAACCATAATATGTTATTTGGGTTTTGCCTTCAACCGCCCCCCGAACCTCAAAATTATTTCCAAGAACAATTGCAAAATCCCTAACAGCCAAAGCTTCAAAAGCGCTTGTTTTTCTGTCCCCGTCAACATTTTCAACAATTTGCTTCCCAGAGCCTGCAACATCATAGCCAGGTGGATATGATATGCTAACGGCATAGTTGGCAACTTCACTATTAAACGGATCCCCCGTTGGATAATACGGCGTTGTGTCCCACTCCCCATTTTCAAAGGCACAAACTATTGGATAAAAATTGCCAAAGTTAACACACCCATCATAATACCCAAAACGGTGAGTGCAATTTGGCAACGCCAAAACATATTTGATGGCTATTTTGGTTCTCTGGCCATTTTTAAGCGGTGCCAAGAGTTCAACTTGCAAAATATCTTCATCTTGGCCAACATAAGAGATCTTCTTGTTTTCCCCACCAACAGAAAGTTCTGTTATCGTAAGAGAACCATAACTTTTGCCATTTGGATAACAGCGTGCTTCTGTTAGATCCGTATATGGGGCAATGCTTGCACCTTCCCTGAATGCGCGAGGATATAAATGGAAACAAACATCACACAAATCTGTTCCAGTTTGATTAATATAATCAACGTTTTGAACACAAGACGCCGTTTGCGTCTGGTCGTCATAGTTTATGGTAATATCATATTTTGTCAGATTTTTGCTGGCTTTTTTAACGTTGTTTCCAAACCCGCACCCAACGCTCAAAAAAACAAAAAATAAAACCGCAAAAAAACAAGCAATGATTCGTATTGTGGCTGTTTTCTTCTTCAATCTGTGTTGCATTTTTGCACCTCAATAATGCTTATGCTTGTTTATGTTTCAAAATGCAATCTATAAAAAAACTGGCGTTTGCCAGTTTATTTCTTTAGACCTTATATCGTTTGTTCTATTGTTGCAACACTTCCGTCTTTTTCGGTTTTTGAAACCAAAATCTTGTTTTTGATTCTGTCTTTAAGCATTTCAATATGGCTGATAACACCAATAACAAGGTTGTGGTTTTCAAGTTTATATAATGCTGATATAACAACGTCACACAACTCGCTGTCTAGCGTTCCAAAACCTTCATCAAGGAAGAAAAAGTTCATATAATTGCCATTCTTAGAACCAATAGTTTCACTGATTGAAAGAGCCAAACTCAAACTAATCAAAAAAGTTTCCCCGCCAGACAATGTGCAAGCAGAGCGAACTTCCCCACCATTGAGGTTGTCTTCAACAACAAAATCACCATTTTCATATTTAAGCGTGAATTTCCCGCCTTCTAAAAGTGCCAGCATTTCATTTGCACGCAAGGTGATTTCTTCAAGATATTCATCACAAATAAACTGAGCAAGCGCCTTTCCCCTAAGCAATTTTGAAAGCATTGTTGCATAATCCAGATTCGCAGTGATTGCAACTTTTTTATCTGAAAGTTCCGCCTTGATTGCGACGCTTTTTTCTATTCTTTCAACATCACTTTGAAGTTTTCCGCTCTCACTTTGAAGTTGCATTATCTGCTCCTGCAAAGCTCCAACTTCCTTTTCAAGTTCTTGCCCATCTTCCTTGCTCACCAAACTATCAGAAACATCTTTTAATGATGCTAGTTCGCCATCAATGAATCTAACTTCATTGTCATATTCCAAAATTTTATTTTCAAAAGCTTCAATCTGCGCAGACGGAATGTTATATTCTTCAATCTCTTCGCCTTCAATAATGTTTGATTCTTTTTGAAGTTGCTTCAACTCAGATTCTATAAACTCAATTTCATCAAACTTCTCATTAAGTTTTGCCGAGAGCATTTTAGTTTCGCCTTCAAAATTAACTTTTTGTTGATATAGTTTTTCAAGTTGGGCAGACAATTCTTGTTTCCTTTCTTGCAAGTCACGAAGCTTTCTTGTTTCAGCATCAATTGCTCCTTGAAGGTTTTCAGTTCCAACACCAAGCGATCTAAATTCAAATTCAATCTTTGCAACTTGATCATCAATTTCTTTAATGCGAGTTTGTATTATTTCTTGTTGAAGCAACAAATCGTTAACTTTCATTTCTGCAACTTGCCTATTAAGTTTTATCTGCGATTGCCTATCAAGCAAGTTTTGCTTCTTTTCATTCAAAGATGTCATGGCATTGTTTGCGTTGTCAATTTCCACCATCAAATCATCAACACTTTTCCCGCCAAAACGTTTTTCAATGGAGTCAATGATTTGCTTTCTTTCACTCTTGATTTCAAATATTTGGGAAATCAAATTCTCAACCATTTCAAGTTGATTTTCAAAAGCAACAGCTTCACTTTCAGCGCTTGCTTTCTTAACCGCAAGCGCCCGTGCTTTTTCTTCAAAAACTTTTGTGTTTTGCAAAAACTCCTGCAAAATTTGCAATTTTTCACTGTTTGCCTTAACTGTTTCATCAAGTTTTGTGTTTCCATAAGGACTAACAAACATGCTAATTAAAGACTGTTTTTGCTTTTCAAAATATTCAACAATTTTTTCATGTTCTGCAATTTGAGCTTCAATTTTTTTGGCAGCTCCATCAAATTCAACACTTCGCGTGTTTAATTCAAAGCGCAATTGTTCTGCATGCTTATATTCATCTATTGCGCTTTCATATGCGCCAAATAGAATTTCCTGTAAATCACCCTTTCCATTTGAACCCGCCTTAAACTGGTCAAACAATTTATCTTGCTTTCTATTTGCGCTTGAAACAGCAACTTCTGCAGCATCAACATTTTCTTTAATTGTTTGCCTTTCATCTTTAAGTTTCAAAAGTTCAGAGTTGAGAGTCACAATTTCAGCTTTATATTTCTTCAAGATATCTTCAATTGCGCCAACAACTTTTCCAGCAATTTCCAGCTTTGCCTCTTCAGACTTGCAATTTTTTAATTCATTTTCAACATTTATGCTATAAATTTGCAGTTTTTGTTTAATTTTTTCTAGTTGAGCATTACTATTCTGCATATTTTCTGCAATTTGTTCATCCACACTCTCAATTTTCGCCTTGCAATTGTCAACTTTAACAAGCAGGTTCTTTCTAAGCTCGTCAACTCTAAGAACTATCTTTTCAGCAATTTCAAGTTGTGCTTTTAGTTCAGCTGCCTTCTTTATTTGAAGCATAACATTGGTTTCAATTTCGTATTCCTTGGATTGTTCTCCTAGTTTGCTTAGTTCGTTTTCAACAAATTCAGATTCTAAGGTCAAACTTTCAATTTTGTTCTTCTCTTCTGCAATTTGCGTAGATATATCCTTATGCTTAGACTCAATTTCCATTTTATTTTCAGCATACTTTTGTAATTGTGCCTGCTTAATCTTTAACGATTCAAGAGCCTGAATTTTTGCCAATGCTGTTGCATAACTTGATTCAAACCCGGCCCCAAAACTATCACTTTCTGATTTGATCACATCATATTCATGGGAAGCATTAAAGAGCTCGGTCTTGCATTGCCCAAATTTGTTTTGCATATCCTTAAGAGCAAGTGCTTTTTCTTCTTTCTCAAGGGCCTTTGAAAAATATGGTTGGAAATGTTTGGCCATTTCCACCCTATGCCTAAGATTTTTATAGTCCTCTTCTTGCTGATTAAGGGCCAACTTTCTATTAAGCGCCTTATTCTTTTGTTCAACCTTATAAAGCACTTGCTTAAACTCTGTTAACTGGTCATTTTTTGTTTTGAACCTCTCCATCAGCGCCTGCACCATTTTTTGAACTTCTACAAGCTTTTCCTTCTTCTCTTCAACAAATCTAACATCAACATCTTCCAACTGAGCGAGCTTTCCATTAATTTCCGCAAGCTCAACTTTTAAGCCTTGCTCCTTATCGCTGACACTTTTCTGCAGAGGTGCACCATATGAAACAAGGTTAAAAATATTGCTGATTAGCCCCGTTTTTTCACTCGGAGTTGCTTTAAGAAAATCAGCAAACTGCCCCTGTGGAAGCGCTATACACTTAGAGAATTCATCGCTACCCATTCCTAGCAATTTTTTAACGAAAGCATCAACATTGTTTGTTCCCTCAGCCCGAACATCAAAACTAGTTCCAACTTGTTGGTAAATAACAGCCTGGGAATCAACCAACTTCCCCTCTTTCTTTTTCCTAAAATCCCTTTCAACCAAAAAGGTTGACTGCCCTGCCGTGTCTTCACACCTAAAAACAAATTTAACATATGCTGATGAACTGCCAATAGATATAAAATCATAGGCTAGTTTTGCCCGGTTTATTCTGCCATATAGTGCAAGCATAATAGCGTCTAGTATGGTGCTTTTCCCACTTCCTGTTGCGCCAAAAATGCCAAAAAAACCATTAGATATCTGTTCAAAATCTATGGTTTGTTCCTTTTTGAAACTATTGATTGAACAAAGTGTTAACTTAATCGGTTGCATCAATATTACTCCTACACTCTAAAAACATATTCACAAGGCCTTGTGGTGGTATTTCCCCTGTTTGCGATTTATAAAACTCAACAAACAATTCAGCATCATCCATTTCCTTTCTGCTCTTATTGGCTCCCCCCATTTTGCTTACAGGTTTAAGGTCAAGGTCAATTGAAATAAGGTTTGGAAAAAGGCGCCTTAACTCCTTGATGTCGCTCGCTTTAAGGGGCTCCCCAGAAGCAATCGTGAGCATAATAAGCTCTTTTTGTGAAGACAGGCTTAATTCCCTATAAGCATTTGCCACACCATTAACTCTAATTGCTCTTATCCTGTTTGCGCTTTTCAGCGGAATTGTTTTTACAGTTTTTACGCCCTCTTTATCACCAACAATTGAAAATACTGATGGTGGATTATCCCTAACTCTAAGTTCGATAGTTGCCCCTGGATAAAAAATATTCTCACCTATTCTCTGTGCGCGATGCAAGTGCCCAAGAGCGATGTAATGCGCGTTTTGTGGAAGATACTTTTGTTCAACAGCGCACGCATCACCAACTCTAACCTCGCCCCTTTCTCCAAGGCTTGCCCCAACAACAAATAAATGGCTGACAAAAATGTTCAAAGCATCTGCCGAAAAGTGTGAGCACCCCTCTATTGCAAGTTTGCTAACCGCCTCTCCATATTCAAAATTTGCATCCCCCGCCATCTGTTTGCATTTTGCTTGGCTGATATATGGCAAAAACGCAATAACACATTCTTCATCCGCGCACTTAACCTTAATATAGCCTTTCCCAGCATCAATAACACGGTTTCGAGCATCTTTCTTAGTAAACAAAATGTCAACCCCATCAAGAGATGTTGCAAGAATAATATTATGCTTCTCTGCAAGAGGTTTTGACGCCCCTAAACGTTTAGCATCATCATGGTTTCCAGAAATTATAAACACCAATCTGTCGCCCCTAGAGGAAAGCCTCTCAATCGTCCTAAAAAATAAATCTTCCGCTTCGCTTGATGGTTGACGGCTGTGAAAAACATCTCCAGCAACAATAACAATATTGGCATCTTGTTCGTCACATATTTGGCAAAGCTCGCCCATAATCTTTTCTTGCTCAACCAAACGATCTTGCCCCTCAATTTTTGCGCCCAGATGCCAGTCGGCAGTATGTATAATTCTCATAAATGAATTTTACTCCTAAAAAACATTGAACTTTTTATCGTTTCGTGATATATTTGTGTTATAATAAGTTTAACATAACCGAGTAACTAATTCTAGTTTTTATATCGGTTTCATTATAACCAACTAAAAATAATAAATCAAACAAAGGAGGCAAAAATGGCGCTGTGTTCTTTCTCTAGTTCTCTAGTTTCAAATGGCTACACGCAACTAGACAACGTGTTTTTCACTGAGTTTTTGCCTTCTGCTCCCGAAATAGCCCTCAAAGTATATCTTATGGGGCGCTATCTTTGCTCTGTTGGCGACACTGATGACAACTCAATTCAAACGATGTGCGCTTCTCTTAACATTAAGGAAGATGAACTTATTTCAAACTTCAACTATTGGCAATCATTGGGGCTTGTTCAAATCGTTTCAACCAACCCCCTTGAAGTTAAATTTTTGCCTGTTAAACAATTTTCCGGCTCAAGCAAACTGAGGATAAAAGACAAGTATGAAGACTTCAACAAGCGCGCTCAAGAGCTTTTGCCAGCAAGGCTTATAAGCCCAAACGAGTATAACGAATACTACACCCTTATTGAGACCTACCACTTTGAGCCTGAAGCCGTATTAATGATAATAAAATACTGCACATGTCTTAAAGGCGATGGCGTAAACTACCCATATATTCTCGCAGTTGCCCGTAGTTTTGAAGTTGAAAATATCAAAACTGCAACAGCTCTTGAAGCAAAACTGCTTGAACAAGAAAAGGCAAGCGATGAACTGAAAAGCATCCTGACCACCCTATCTATAAAGCGTTCGGCCGATATTGACGAGCGCAACCTTTATCTTAAATGGACTAACGGCTATGGCTTCACCCACGGCGTTATTTTGCACGTTGCAAAAAAACAATCGCACGGCGGTGGAATGCACAAACTTGATGAAACCCTAACAAAATACTATGAACTCAAACTCTTCACAATAAAAGAAATTGAAAACTATGGGGCCCTTAGGGATAATATGTTTGCAATTGCAAAAGATGTTACCCGCAACATCGGCCAATATTATCAAGTTCTTGACAGCGTTGTTGAAAACTATGTTTCAAACTGGGTTCAAAAGGGCTTCTCTGCTGAAATGCTCAGCCAAATCAGCAAATACTGTTTCACAATGAACTACAAAACTCTTGACCTTGTTGACGACACAATAAATAAATTCTTCAAACTTGGGCTAATAACCGAAACTGCAATCAGCCAATATATTGGTTCAATTATTGCTGAAAACGCAAGCATAAAAGAAATTCTTGAAACCCTGGGGCTTGTAAGAAATGTTAATTCTTATGACCGCGAACTATATAAAACCTGGACAGAGGTTTGGGGATACAAAAAATCCGCGATCATGCTTATTGCTAATGAGGCAAAAACAAAAGAATATCCTCTTTCATATATCAACCGCATCTTAAGTGATATGAATTCTAAGGGAATAAAAACCGACGAAGAAATATCAAAAAACCTTGCCCAAAAAGAACAAAAAACTAATAATAAGCCAACCCAAACCGCACAAATTCCTCAAAGAGATTACACCAAACAAGACCTTTCTGCCCTTTTTGATTCTCTTGATGATGTTGAAATTTAGTGGAGGCGAAAGATGGACGCAAAAACAATTGTTAAAGAAGAACTTGAAAAAATTCGTGCACACAACCTTCAAGTAGCAAGCGACAACAAGTTTAAGGCTCTTTCCCTTCCCCAGTTTAGGGAACTTGATAAACAAGAACGAGCCCTTGTTATTAAAATTGGAAAAGAATTAAGCGAAGATAGACCATGCGATCAATTAGAAAAATCTCTTGACCAAATCAAAAGCAAAAAAGAAAAAGCCCTTAAATCAATTGGGCTCAAACCTGAAGACCTTTTGCCAAAGTTTGATTGTGAAATTTGCAAAGACACAGGCATAACACAAAACGGCTATTGCAAATGCTATAATGACAGGCTATATAAAATTCTTTCATCAACAGAAAAAACAAAAGAATACACCCCACTGAGCAAACTTAAAATCACCAAAAATGCAGAGCAATGTGAGAGCCTCACCAAAATTGTTGACCTTCTAGAAAAATGGGCAAACGGAAAAACTCAATATAAAACAGTTTTGCTTTGCGGAAACACCGGCGTTGGCAAAACCACCCTCGCAGAAAGCACTCTTGGCAGTTTCCAAGAACTTAACAAAACAGTGCTTAATGTTTCCGGATTTGCAATGAACGAACTATTTACAAAATACCACACAACATTTGACGAAACTCGCAACACCTATCTATCATCCCTATTAGATTGCGATTGTCTCCTTATTGACGACTTAGGCACTGAGCCCCTCAAAAAGAACATAACGATTGAATATTTATACTTGATTCTGAGTGAACGTGAGAAAAATGACAAACTAACAATCATAACCACAAACTTAGATTTAGAAGGCATATTAAACCACTACGGCGAAAGAATTTTCAGCCGTCTTTCAAGCAAACAAACAACTTTTAAGCATTTTATTAAAGGCACAGACCTCAGACTAATTAATAAATAAAAAACGGCATCCGCCGTTTTTATTTTGTCTTTGAAAGTTTTGAAACAGCTTCTCTGATGATTGTTTTTTTGTTGCTATCAAGTTCATAAAGCGGAAGCCTCACCCTGCTCGTGCAACAGCCAAAGCAATTCATGGCAAACTTAATTGGAACAGGATTGATATCACATTTGAGAGACTCAACAAAAACACTAATCTCATCATAGATTGCAGCATATAGCTCTTTTGTTTTGAATATGTCAACAAATTTTTTTGGCAACGCATTTGACGCAACGCTAACAATCCCAACTGCTCCAAGTTTTATTGAAGGAATAACCAAATCATCATTTCCGCAAAGCACACTAAAGTTTGGTTTAACACCACATAAAGATGCCGTAACCATCAAATCACCAGATGCATCTTTAATGCCAACTATATTGCTTGAACAAGTGCAAAGCGTTTTCAGTTGCTCAATTGTTAAAACTTGGCTTGACCGGTGTGGAGCATAGTATAGAACAACCGGCGTTTTTGTTTTGCTTGCAAACGCTTTAACAAACTCCACAAGCCCCTTAAAATTAGGTTTAACATAATATGGAAGGCTCAATAAATAAGCATCTGGGGAAAGTTTTTCAAATTTCCTTAAATCATCAAAAAGTGTTAATATATTATCCTCGCACATGGAAATTATTAATTTTGCACGGTTTTTAATAATTTTTTGCACAAATTTTGCAGTTTTTATTTTCTCATTTTGTGTTAAGAGCATTCCCTCGCCGGTTGTTGAGCAAACAACAACACCGCTAACGCCAGCCATAATTTGTTTTTCAACGATATTTTCTAACGAATTATAATCAATTTCACACCCATCATTAAATGGGGTTACCAGGGCAGTATAAACACCTCTAAAACTCATATAACACCTCACAAATTAAATTCATTTTTAAGATTTTCTGCTAATTCTTGGCACCGGCTTTTATGAACTAAAACATTGAGAACTCTTTCACATTGTTGCAAATTCAAAATTTCTATTCCCCAATCGCTAGTTTTGCTCAATATTTTCAAAACGTCATCAGTGTGTGTAACGAACCCTAAGCCTACCAGGGACAGCATAGATAAATCGTCAAAATCACATATTGAAATTGTAATTTTTTCTAAAATTTCGCAAATTTTTTGCTTTTTACTAGTGTTGATTGCAAATTTTACATAAGTATTTGTACCATAATTTTCGAACTGGAAGAACCATAATTTTTGCAAACTGTTAATTAGCAACTTCAAAATGGTTTGCTTATCCTCATTTTTGATTTCAATTCTAAGCAATGTTAAATCTTCTATGATAGCTATTCCTGCAATTTGCAAACTTTCTAAATTTGAACTTACAATTTTTGTTTCGCCAAGTTCGTCATTGGACTTTTTTAATTTTACTTCAGTATTAAACTTTTTTGCAATTTCTAGGCATCTAACATCTAGAACTTTGGCTCCAAAAGCGCCTAGTTCAAGCATATTATCATAATCAATCTCTTTGTATTTTTTTGCATTATTAAACAGTTTTGGGTCAATACTGCAAACATTGCAAACGTCCGTGAAAATATAGCACTTTGCCCTAAACACCGAAGCCAATGCTACCGCCGTTGTGTCAGAGCCACCCCGCCCAAGTGTAACTATTTTTTTGTTATTATTAACTCCGCAAAAGCCAGCAACAACAATTATATCAAATTCAGCGAGACCTGTTTTTATTGCTGTTTCGTCTATTCCAGAAATAAATCCATTTCCGTATCCACCGCTCACAAAAATCTTGGCTTTGTCGCCGTTATAAACCTCAGCCCTTTCGCCAAGCTTTTTAAGCGCAATGGCAAGCATGTATGAGCTTTTCAATTCTCCTAAATTAAGAAGACCATCAGTCAAATCATCAAACTTTTCAGCCCCGAGTTCCTCAATTTGCCCAATAAGCAAATCTGTTGTTTTGCCCATTGCGCTGACAACCACAACAACTTTTTTATGTTTTTTTCTATATTTTGAAACAACCCCGGCAACACTTTTTATTGCGCTAACACTTGCCAAGCTGCTTCCACCAAACTTCAAAACAACCACTCTTGTCCCTCTCGGTTGTATATTATGCAAATCTAAAATTTGAGGTTAAAAAAAGCAAGCTATAAAAGCTTGCATGTTATCGCTTGCGTATTTTATTCATCAGTGGGTTGATCTTCTTCAACAAATTCGTTGTTTTTTGATTCTTCAACCCTTTTCCTTTCATCCTCAATAAGTTGCCTAACAAACTTATAGTTGTCAGATAGAAAATTGCGCTTCTCAAACTGCTTTAGCGTTTCATGAACAACCTGAGCAATATTTCTTTCAACTTCACGCTTTTCCTGGAAGGTCAATTTGCTAAAGTCTTCATATTGGGAGCATAGAACCTGAACAACACCTCTTGCGCTTTCTTTCAATACTGATAGTGGATCATTCTTGAAAACCTCGTCCTTCGTGAACCAATACATATATCTAGATTTAACATGGTCTTCTTTGTCATTATATGGATAGTTTTCTATTCTCTCATCAAACAAACTATTGATTAACTCTTTTAATTGTGGATTATTAAATGATTCAAGTTTTTGAAATAAGTTTTCATCATATCTAGACTTAACAATATTGAAAGGAGGAAGCCCATTACGAGTATTTTGTAAAAGAACTGAACACTTGATAGACTTTTTATATTTGTATCTTGAGTTTATAACTTCATCTTCGTTTCCGTTTTCAGGCAAAAAAGTTGAAACAACATTAAATTGCTTGCCACCAAATTTATCACCGAACTTATTTCGCAAATTAGCATTCAGCATAATTTGAAAGTATAATAAATCTTCATTAAAAATTACACCAGTTTTAACATCCTGGCTTTCAGAATATATATTGTGAGCCGATAGCAGAAGCCCAAAAGTTTCATAAACCGGCAAACTTATCTGCTTATTATTATTCATCAATTCAATTTTACCACTAAATAGGCAAAAATTCAAGACCTACTGAAAATTAATTATAGAATTGAATTTCGCCATTATCAATCGCAACGTTCTTCTTGATGGTTAAAAAATCATTAAAAGATTTTTCGAGATTTTTTAATTTACACCTATAAAGTTTTCTTTGCGCACGAACCAACTTATTTCTTTTCACCTTAAACTATATGAAAAGCAAATTGGAATATTCCAAACCTAATTAATTCCAGTTACTATGACATTTTCGCCCGTTTTTGCGACATCACGAATAACAATCTGACCCATTTTTGCAGTTTTTGGAACCGGTGCACTCTTTATTTCCCTTAAAACATTCTTAATTTTATTCTTTGGTATTGGGTTCGAAGTTTTAACAGAAATTGTCCCATTTTTATATGGCATAATTGAAGTTACCATTCTTGTTGGATTAGTGGCTTCACTTTTTCCAAAAAGTTCTCCCCTAGGGCAAGCGTTGCCAGAAACAACAATTCCATCCTTGGTTTTTGAAACGGTCAAGTGGCACCCAACTGGGCACATAATGCATATAAATTCCATTATCCTTCCCTCACTTCAATAACAACATCACCTTTTATTTTCGTTCTGTCAATCATCATCTGTTCCATTTGGGCAGGAAGCAAAATTTTACATTTTCTGCTTCCAATAATCTCTCCATTACATATCGCGCACAATGTTGCATCTCGAAAAATTTTGCCTACTCTAAACTTAACTTGAACAAATCCAGTTCCAGCATGAAGCGAACTTGGAACAAGATATCTTACACCATTTCCGGTTATTGTTTTGTAATTTTTTTGTTTATTTCTGCCATTCAATACATATTCTCCTGCATTTTCGCCAGCAAGCTCGGCCTCAAATGTAACATCATCAACAATATCGTGAACATGCAAAACATTTCCACAAGAAAATATTCCAGGCACGTTTGTCATATAATTATCATCAACAATTGCACCGTTTGTAATTGAACTTAAATCAACAAGTCCGCTCACCAAATCATTTTCAGGAACAAGGCCAACTGATAAAACAACTGTGTCACACGCTATGGTGCGTTTTGTTGAAAGATCAAATGAATAGTCTGGGTTAACTTTCGCAACAACAACACCTTTAACTCTATCTTTGCCCAAAACCTCCATCACCGTTTCGCCAAGATGAAGAGGAATGTTATAGTCATTTAAGCATTGAACAATATTTCTATTGAGCCCTGATGGCGTTTGGCTAATTTCATAAACCCCCAAAACCTTGGCTCCTTCGCAATAAAATCTGCGAGCCATTATAAGCCCAACATCACCCGAACCAACAATAACAATTTTCTTGCCAATCATGTGGCCTTGTGTGTTTATAATTTTTTGCGCCGTGCCAGCGGTGATAACACCAACAGGTCGGGTTCCACAAAGTGAAATTGCCGCTGCTGGGCGCTCTCTGCAACCCATTGCAAGAATAATGCTTTTCGTTTCAATATATCCTGCACCATTTGGGCTTATGACAAAAACCTTGAAAGAACCATCAGGCTTTCTTTCTATTTTGTTTACCATTGTTTCAAGAAAAACCTGAACTTTGGTTTGTTTTAGTTTTTGAATCCAAGCATCAGCATACTCAGGGCCAGTCATTTCCTTCTTAAAGTATTTAAGGCCGAATCCATTGTGAATACATTGTTTTAATATGCCACCAAGCCTGTTCTCTCGCTCGACAATGGCAACCTTTATGCCTTTTCACTAGCTTTTATGGCGCTGGCCATTCCAGCCGAACCGCCACCAACAACAAGGCAATCAACCTTCATAAATTCCACCCTCCTTAACCGGCGAAACAATCAAAGGTGTTTCCCCCCTGAACCTAATCTCCTCAACCGGCACCTTATATGCCCTGCTCATCATTTCAATTAAAAGAGGTGTGCAAAAACTGCCCTGACACCTTCCCATCGTTGGTCTTAATCTACGCTTAACACCTTCAACAGTGAGTGGTTTTATTGGCCCTTTTAGCACTTCCTCAATTTCCCCCTCAGTTATCTCTTCACACCTGCAGACAATCTTTCCGTATTTTCCATTTTTTGCAATAAGTGCGTTAAGTTCACCAAGTGATAACTTTTTGGTATTTGTATAAGGTTTGCGCAACTTCCAATTAACCGTTTTTGGTTTAAGCCCTGCTCGCTCAAGGCTATCTGCAATATACTCTGCAATTGCAGGCGCACTAGCAAGCCCTGGGCTAGCAATGCCAGCCGTATAAAAAAAGTTTTCAACCTTATCGCTAAGTTTAACAATAAAGTCATCCCCGCTTTTAACCCTAACTCCGGCATAAAACTTAATTGCCTTTCTAAAATTAAGCCCCTTTATCATGGCAGAGGTTTTTTGCTTAATTTCGCTTATGCCAGCAGTTGAAACCGATGTTTCATATTCGCTGATATCTTGTGCAGTTGGTCCCAAAAGCAAATTGCCAGAAACAGTTGGCAAAACCAAAATTCCCTTACCCTTTTTTGTTGGCAATGGAAAAATTGGGCGACTCACCACTGCACCCTCTGTTTTATCCAAAATTATATATTCACCCTTGGTGAACTTCAAATCTATCTTTTCCGCGCCGGCAAGCCTGTTGATTTCAGCACATCCACTGCCCGCACAATTCACAATATATTTTGCAAAAACCGCATTTTCACCGCTTTTTACTTCAAAAATGCCGCTGTTTTTGCAAATTTTATCAACCTTGAAGTTTAATTTAAGTTCAGCACCATTAACAATTGATTCTTCGCAAAGAGAAATTGCAAAGTTATATGGGCTAATAAGTTTTGCTGTTGGAGCATACAAGCCATAGGCAATCTCATCGCTAAGATTTGGTTCAAGGCGCTTAAGTTCGTTATGACTTAAAATCTCTAAGCCGGCAACGCCATTTGCTTCGCCACGCCTATAAAGTTCTTTAAGGCCATCAAGACCATCCTTATCTGCCACAACAAGCGAGCCCGTTTTGATTATCTTTTCGCCAAGACGTTTTGCAATTTTTTCATACATTTTGTTGCCAAGAACATTAAACTTCGCCTTGTTTGTTCCTGGAACACAGTCATAACCTGCGTGAATAATGGCGCTGTTTGCCTTCGTTGCACCAAGGCTTACATCTTCACCTGCTTCACACAGGCAAACTTTTGCGCCACGCTGAGTTAGCGCATTGCAAACAAAAGAGCCAACAATTCCCGCACCTATAACAACAACATCATATTGATTTTTAATTTGTTTATCCATAGCCCTATTCTAAAATATTATCCAAACAATGTCAAATTATTTTATATCAGCCCAATTCATTTGATTGCAAATCAATAATTTGGTAAACTATTAACAATAAAGATGCTTTCTTGCTATATTTTGGAGGAAAGTTATGAACAATGATATTAGGAAATATATAATCGGGATTGACGAAGGCACAACCAGCGCTCGTGCCGTTCTTTTTGATGCAAAAGAAAACAAGATTGTTAAACAGGCGCGTGGAACCTTCAAACAATATTTTCCAAAAAACAATTGGGTTGAACATGACGCTGAAGAAATTTGGGAAATCGTTGAAAACTCATTACTTAAAATTACAAGTGAAATCAAACAAGAAGAAATATACGCCTTGGGGATAACAAATCAAAGAGAATCGATTGTTGCATTCAGCAAAAAAACAGGCAAGCCCCTTGCTCCATCAATTTGTTGGCAATGCAGAAGAACGGCAAGCTTCTGCAACAAGCTTAAAGAATCATCTTTTGCCGAAGCAATAAAAGAAAAAACCGGGCTTTTGCCTGATGCCTATTTCAGCGCCAGCAAAATACGTTGGCTTTTGCGAAATAATAAGGCCGTTCAGGAAGCTCTTAAAAATGATGACCTTTTAATTGGAACCATTGATGCATTCTTGGTTTATCGCTTAACAAAAGGCAAGCGTTTTGCAACTGACGTAACCAACGCAAGCCGAACTCAACTTATGAACCTAAAAACGCTCAAGTGGGACGACGAACTGCTTGAAATTTTTGAAGTTCCAAAACACATCCTTCCTGAAATTGTATCGAACTGTGAAAAAGTTGGAGATGCCAGAATCGGCAAGCACAGCGTTCCTATATGCTCAATGATTGGCGACCAGCAATCAAGCCTATTTGGGCAAGGTTGCACCAATCCTGGTGAGCTTAAAAACACATATGGAACCGGAGCCTTCCTGCTTGAAAACACTGGCGAAAAAATTATTTATTCAAAAGACTTATTAACAACTATTGCATATAAAATTGGAAACAAAACGTCTTATGCCTTAGAAGGAAGCATCTACAACTGTGGCACAGTTGTTGATTGGTTCTGCACAACGCTTGGCCTTGCTCCAAGTCCAAAGGATATGGATGCACTCGCCGCAACAATCAAGTCATCTGACGGCGTATATCTTGTTCCCGCTTTCACGGGGCTTGGCTGTCCGTATTGGGATAATGATGCAACGGGAATGCTAACCGGCATAACTCGCTCCACCACCCCAGCACACATTGCAAGAGCCTGTCTTGAAAGCATTGCGTTTTCAGTTTACGACGTCATTAAAGTTTTTGAAAAAGAAAGCAGAACAAAAATCAACAACATCAGAGTTGACGGGGGCGTAACCAAAAACAAATTTTTAATGCAGTTCCAAGCCAACCTTAACAATGCAACAATATATCTAAGCAACAGTGAAAGCACAAGCCTTGGCGCCATCTATCTTGCAGGTCTTGCAAGTGGCGCATATTCAAGCATTGAAGAAATAAGAAGCAAAGTTGAAACAAACGGCGTTTATGAGCCGGCATCTAACCTAATAAACACAATTGACAGCATCGCATCTTGGCACAAGGCCGTTGATAAATGTTTGTATAACAAAAAGGAGAATAAATATGAAGGAAACTCTTTTTGAAACTTCAGACGGAACAAAACTTGTCTGCTATTTGTGGGATGATGTTGAAAACCCACAAGGAGTTGTTCAAATCATCCATGGCATGAAGGAACACTCCCTTAGGTATGCGGGCCTTGCAAAATACCTCAACCAAAATGGATTGATTGTTTTTGCTGATGACCACAGGGCCCACGGCAAAACAGCAAAATCTCCCGAAGACCTTGGGAAATATGATAAAGAAACAAATATATATGAAGACACCGTTAAAGACGAAATTGAAATCTCAAACGTTTTGAAGGCGAAATACTCTAAACTTCCATTATTTGTTTTTGGGCATAGCTATGGATCTTTAATTGGACAAAAGTATATTGAAGATTGCAACCTATACAAAGCAATCATTTTATGCGGAACAAGCTATATGAACACCCTTGAAAATAAAATGGCAAAAACCATTGCAAAAATAACAATGTTGTTTAAGGGCAAAAACGCCCCAGCAAAAATGATTGAAAAACTCAGCTTTTCATCATACTCAAAAGGCGTTCCTGAGGGCGAAATGTGGATATCACACAACAAGGATGTTTGCAAAGCATATCAAGAAGATCCACTTTGCAACACCCCTTTCAGCGCAAAGTTCTATTATGACCTCATGAGCGGAACAATCCCACTATACAAGAAAAACAAACTTGAAAAAATTAATAAAACAAAACCAATAATGCTTATCGCTGGCGAGGAAGACAAGTTCAGCAAAAATGCAAAACTTGTTGAAAAGCTGAAAAAAACATATGAAAAATACAATTTTGACAACTTGTCAATGAAAATATATCCAAAAATGCGCCATGAAATTCACAACGAAATTGACAGCACAGAAGTCTATAAAGACATCAAAAACTTCTTCCTAGACAATGTGTAAACATAAAAAAATAAGAGGCCTAGTTATGAAACTAGGCCTTTTTATTTTAACAATCTTCTCTAGATATAACTTTTTTGCTCCATGATTTTTTCCCGCATTTTGGACATTTAAGATATCTTGTTCTTCCAAGATGCATTGCCCAATTTGTTTGGGCGTAAGTTGGAACATATTTATGGTGGCAATGTTTGCATTCATAATACCCTGCAACTTGCTCAATTCTGACGCAAACAAAACACCCAATAAAGAACAAAACAAAACCACCAACAATAAGCATAACTCTTAGCCATGTTGCCATTTGAATATAACTTGCGAGAAATATTAATGCAATGAAAAATATGGAACAAATGTATCCCAAAACAATTTCAATTTTAAGAAGCCTTCTGTCTGCATCTTCTTTTTGTTTCGTGATTTCAATTAGATTTGTTTCCGCATGCTTGTTAAAATCTTTCACTTCAATATACTCCCCCGCTAAAAGTTCATTAACACTAATCTTAAGTTCATTGCAAAGATCAAGCATTATGGACGAATCAGGCACTGCCCTTCCTCGCTCCCACTTGGAAACCGCCCTATCGGTAACAAACAACTTGTCTGCCAAATCTTTTTGTGTTAAATTTTTCTTTTTTCTACATTCTGCGATAAACGCACCAATTTTAATAGTGTCCATGTTTTATCCCCTCCTCAAACAATATACCCCTAATATAAAATCATTGTCAACATACCATTAGTTGAGCTGTATAATTTTTCAACTACGCTCGAAATGCCAAAGAAGTGAAAAGTGAAAAGTTGTTGAATACTTATTCAATAAATTGCAACACATTAAAAACTTACCAATTTGAATAAAAGAAAAAAAGTATTCAATACCTAATAAGCGTACTCCTTGTACGTGAGTTCGGTTCGAACACGCATTTCCTGCACTATTTCGCTAAACTTATATTTTTTCTTTGCTCATTCCCGCACGCTAAAACTTATAAATTTAGATGAAGAACAAGGAAACAAAAAAATTAGAGGTCGGAGCGTACTTCTTGTACGTGACCGCCTCGAATTTTTGTAGTTGACATAGTTGTTCGCTAAATTTGGAAGTTTTTACTAACGCAAGATAATGGTTGATGAAGTTGGGCAAACCTCATCCCCCTCAACCAAAACAATCTCTTGACCATGTTGATAGCTCTTAACAAAGTTGCCTATCCTTATGTTAAACTCTGCTTCATTTTCATATGCAGAAAGAACGGTATATTTGCCAGGCTTAATTGCACACTTTTTGCCAACCTGAACCATTTTGCGCGGTTGCAAAATGATATCTTCCTTAACATAACTAACCTTGAGATCTCCATCTTCGCTTTTGATTTCATCTGTTGGGGTATACCTAACATTGTCTTTTATCTCAACAGGGTTCGCCTTTATTGGTTTATTTTTCTTATTCTTAACAGCATCCTTAACCGTCAAAACAATGCACAAAACAACAATGATCACTAAAACGGCGGCAAGAATATATTGGAAAACATCAAAAAACATAATCCACCTCTTTATTGATGTTAGTTTACCACAAATTTCATAACAAAACAACAGATTTTTGCAAATAATAAAAAACACCTCAAAAGAGGTGTTTTTTTCTTGGTGACCCCTAGCAGAGTTGAACTGCTCACTCCGCCGTGAAAGGGCGATGTCTTAACCGATTGACCAAGGGGCCATGTGGTAGCGGCTGACGGGTTTGAACCATCGACCTACCGGGTATGAACCGGTCGCTCTAGCCAACTGAGCTAAGCCGCCACAACTAAATGCTTTATTATTTTATACGAAATTAGGCGATATGTCAACACTTTTTGCTAAAAATTTTGAGCCCTTTTATATCTACTATACATTAACACAGGCTCGCACATTTGCATAATATGATAGTGTGCTTAACACACAAATAATAAAGGAGGAAATATGATGACAACCATAAGCAATCAAGGAACAATTACATATTCATATACGGGCGCCAAAGATACCCAATCATCTAGCAGCAATGTGGCAAACATTAACCTTGCTGACGAGTATAGCATTGAAGTTGTTAAACATGCCTTGCATTCAACTTACACCCCCGGTGAAAACGTGACCTACCAAATTGCAATAACAAATGCCGGAACGGGCAATCTTTACGGCATAACATTAACCGACGATCTTGGCGGATCAAGCGAACTTGTTTATATGACGGAAACGGCAACTTTAATATTTGATGGCGAGCAAAGTGCAATCACACCAACAACAACCGATCCTTTAGTTTTCACCCTTCCATCAATGATGAGAAGTGGGGAAACGGCATTTATTACCTATGTTGCAACCGTCCGTGATAACATCGGCGACATTTCAAGCATAACAAACACTGCAACTGCCACAGCACATAGTGGCTCACCAACTGGAACAACCGTTACAAACACTTCCACCGAAACCATCACTGAAGCACTATATGCAAGCGTTAACATAGAAAAATCTGTTAGCGACGCCGATATTATTATAGGCCAAACATATTCATATATTTTTGATCTCACAAATTCTGGAAATCTAGACGCAACTAACGTTGTTTTAACAGACACCTTGCCAGAAGACTTTGTTGTTTCTTCAATCACGAGCACAACTGGCTCAACCACAACAACATGGGATAGCGCTGATTATACCATTGATCCATCAACAAACACCTTAACACTTCCAAACAGTTCTTCAACAAACACAATAACTGTTCCTGCATCAACCTCTTCAGGTGATGGCGAAACAATCATAACAATATCCGGAAGCATTGGTTAAACTAAAAACGGCTTGCTTTTATGCAAGTCGTTTTTTTTATTTATTAAATTGTATATAAATTTTTGGTTGAATACTTTGCTTCACTTGTTGCATAAACCCCAAGTTTTTTGAGGATTTGCTCATCAGCAGAGCTTATTATGCACGTTGCATGAGCCTCGCATGCTTTAAGTTTTGGCAATTGCTGTAAGGCGCATTCAGCAACAGGGTTAACAGATGAGCTTATAGCTAGCGCCGTTAGCATATCTTTAAGCCCTAGTTGCCCCTTCTCTACCCCCAAAAAGTCCTCTTTAAGTTTGCACACTGGTCTTAAAATGTTTTCTGGAATAAGATCAATCTTATCGTCAATTTGAGCGAGTGTTTTTAGTGCATTCAAAACACAAGATGCCCCACTCGTCATTAATTCTTTGTTTTTCCCAAACACAAAAGTTCCATCATCAAGTTCAATACCAAGCATATGAACCTTTGAAGATTGGTATTTGTCCATAACGGCGCCAACAACTGCCCTGTCTTGAACCTTAATTCCCATTTGACTCATAAGCATTTCAATTCTCGTTGCAACATCAATGCTAGCATTGCCGTTTTTATAGTCAACAAGCGCTTTTTGATATCTTCTTATTATTTCATTGCACGCATATTTTGAAACTATCTCATCATCCGTAATTGCAAAACCCGCCATATTTATTCCCATATCTGTTGGCGACATATAGAACTTGCTATTGCCTGTTATGCTAGTTAATATATTTTGCAAAACTGGGAAACATTCAAGATCACGGTTATAGTTGACGGCAACCTTATTATACGCCTTAAGATGGAAACTATCTATCATGTTAATATCCTTAAGGTCGGCGGTTGCAGCCTCATAAGCAACATTAACAGGATGGGTTAAACTTAGGTTCCAAATTGGGAAGGTTTCAAACTTAGCATACCCAGCAACCACCCCACGTTTATGCTCATGGTAAAGCTGACTAAGGCATGTTGCAAGTTTTCCACTGCCAGGACCTGGCGCCGTTACAATAACAACTGGCTTGGTTGTTTCAATATATGGATTAGCTCCATAGCCATCATCACTAACAACTGTTTGGATATCATTTGGATATCCTTTTGTTGGCGTGTGAATATAAACTTTCTCACCTTTTCTTTTTAGTTTTTCCGCAAAACTTTTAGCCCCAGGTTGCCCAGTGTATAGCGTGATGACAATTGAGCTTACATATAGCCCTTCTTTTCTAAGATTGTCTATCTGCCTTAAAACGTCAACATCATAAGTAATTCCGTAATCAGCACGAATCTTATGCTTTTCAATATCATTACTGTTGATGACAAAAACTATTTCACATTTATCTTTGAGCGCACGCAAAACCTTAATTTTTGAGTCTGGCTCAAAGCCGGGCAAAACACGAGAAGCATGCAAGTCATCAAACAATTTTCCACCAACCTCAAGATAAAGTTTGTTCGAAAATTTAGACGCTCGTTTTTTTATCGCTTCCGTTTGAAGATTGATATATAGGTTATTATCAAATCCAATTTTCATAATCATTGCCTCTCATGTTTTTCACTATTTTCAAGTTTAAGATTCATGGTGAAATTTGTCAAATAAATCTATAAAAAATTTCCCAAAAATTTAGTAAGAAAACGTCTCAAAGAACACCCATCAATTATAATGTAAAAAACGCAATTTCTTCCATTATACCCATCAAAAAAACACCAAAATGGTGTTTTTTATTGAAATTTCAAAAATTTTTACAAGTCTCTCCTATCCTCAATTGCTCGTGAAAGCGTAATTTCGTCAGCAAACTCAAGTTCACTTCCCATGCTGACTCCTTGCGCAATTCGTGTTACTTTTATCCCTAAAGGTTTTAATAGGTTGGCAATATAGAGCGCTGTTGCATCCCCCTCAACATCGGGGTTCGTTGCCATTATAACTTCCTTTGTTCCATATCTATTAACCCTGTCTAATAGTTCTCTTATTCTAATATCATTTGGGCCAATATGTTGCATTGGGCTAAGTGTTCCATGAAGAACATGATAAACACCCTTAAAACCCTTAACTTTTTCAATTGCAACAACATCTTTTGGCTCTTTAACAACACAAATAATCTCTTGGGATCTTGTTTTACAAATTGAACAAGGCGATTCCTCAGTAAAGTTCCCACACTCCTCGCAGAGCCTAACTTTTGCCTTAACATCCATAATTGAATCAGCGAAGGTTTTTGCCCCATCATTAGATAGTCCAATAATGTAATAAGCATATCTCATTGCAGTTTTTTTGCCAACGCCAGGCAACTTTGAAAATTCATTTGCAAGTTTCAAAACGCTTTCTATTTCTCCGGTTGCCACCTTACATCAGCCCCCCAATTGCTCCAAACGCACCAAGTTTTTCTTCTTTAAGTTTATCCGCCTTTTGTGATGCATCATTAAAAGCCGCAACAATCATATCTTCTAGCATTTCAACGTCATCTGGATCAACAACTTCTTTTTGAAGTTTAACTTCTTGAACTTCCTTGTTCCCAAAAATTTTCACAGTAACCATTCCACCACCGCTTGTTCCTTCTAAAACAGTGCCATCAATTTCCTCTTGCGCCTCAAGAGCTTTTTGTTGCATCTGCTGAGCCTGCCTCATGAGGTTCTGCATTTGCATATTTGATCCACCGCCAAATCCACCAAATTTTGCCATTTTCAATCTCCTTTCAAAACAATTTTAAGATAGCATATTGCATATAAAAAGTAAAGCAAACTGCTATTCAATTTTCAGTTTTCCGCCAAGCAATTTTGCAAGATCGCCCGTTTTACCTTTGGTCAATTTGCTTTGCTTTTCGGTTACAAATGAATATGTCATGCCCCTAGCACCAAAAAAGTCATCAACAGTTTTAAGATTCTTGCTTGACGAAATCATGTCTATAGTATCTTCATCCGCAAACACAAACTCAACATTTTTGGTGTCATAGTTAACCTTTTTAACTTGGCTCATTGCCGATATTATACTAAATGACTTCTCCTTTCTTAAAAGTTGAATCAGTTCGCCAAAAACCGATGCTTGCTCATCCCCCACAGTTTCAGGCGGGTTTTCATTGTTAGGTTTTTCATTTTTTGCCGAATTTACACTCAAACCTTCTTCTTTTTGCACTTTTTGAGCACTATTCTCGTTGGTCCACTCGCCTTTTGAAGGGTTTTCTGCAGTTTTTGCTTTGATATCAACTTTTGCACCACTTAATTTGCTCTCGATGGCATTTAGCCTTTCACCATAACTTTGATGAGCAATTGCATTTATAAGGTTGCATTCCAAAACCGTTTTTGGTGAAGTGCTATACCTCATCTCCGCTTCAACCTCGCTCAGTTTCTCAATAACTGCCATTATTTTATCATGATTGCTTGGTGTCGCTATTTTTTTCATCTTTTCAAGCATTTCTCCTGAAACACCAATCATCTTTTCTCCGCCAACCTCAAGATACAGCAAATCTCTAAAGAAGCCTATAATATCTCTACTTAGCACCAAAGGATTCTTGCCTTCTTTAAGAGTTTTGTTAAGAACATCAATCGCTTTTGCAATATCATTTCCAACAACAGCAGAAGCAAGATCAAACAATATTTCACGGCTTGCCACACCCAACACCTCAGCAACCCCTTCAGTGGTAATTTTCTCTCCACAATAAGCAATACACCTATCCGCAATAGATAACATATCTCTAACCGAACCCTCGCCGGCTTTCGCAATAAGACTCAGGGCTTCGTCAGTGTATTCTATCTTGCTATCATCACAAACCATCTGCAGTTCTCTGATTAGATTTTCCTCACTAACAAGAGAAAAATCAAAACGCATACACCTTGAAAGTATTGTTTGTGGAAGTTTATGAACCTCTGTTGTTGCCAAAATAAAAACAACAAATTCTGGCGGTTCTTCAAGGGTTTTAAGCAAAGCGTTAAACGCACTTGACGACAGCATATGAACTTCATCTATGATATACACTTTATATTTCCCAACAACTGGTGGGTATTTAACCTTTTCTCGCAGATCCCTTATCTCATCAACACCATTATTGCTAGCAGCATCTATTTCCAAAATATCAAAATTTGCGTTATCAACAGACGTGCAAACGCCACACTTATTGCAAGGCTCACCATCCTTGTTGTCTTCGCAATTAATTGCACGTGCAAAA
Organism: Clostridia bacterium; assembly: GCA_017444895.1. GTDB lineage: Bacteria > Bacillota > Clostridia > Christensenellales > UBA1242 > UMGS2070. Next base: position 12,632 of record JAFSVR010000005.1, on the reverse strand, counting down.
ATCTTAGCCGTGCTAGTCTTTCCAGTTCCACGACTTCCACAAAACAAATAGGCATGCCCAATCTTATCAGCAATGATTTGATTCTTAAGCGTTCGTATAATATGATCCTGCCCAATAACCTCACTAAATTGTCTTGGACGATATTTTCTATATAGTGCTAAATACATTAGAGCTTCCCCTTCATCTTATTTTTAATTCTTTGAATTGTATTATCAATTTGCTTTGGTGTTTTATTAAGAGCCATTGCCATTTGTGATTGCTTCATTCCACTCAAATATAATTTAAGGACTGACATTTCAGCCTTGCTCAGTTTGTCCTTTAACAGCCTAATCTGCTCGTCGGTGGTTTCCTCTCTTATAACTTGGGTTTCAGGATCTGCGCCATCATCAACAATCGTGCTAAATTCAAGTTCAAAATCTTCGTCTTCACTATTTTTTTGATGGAAAGAAACATAATTATTAAGTGGCCCATTCTTTTTAGCATTTGCTTTTCTTATTGCATCAAGAATTTGTCTTTTGATGCAAACAAGGGCAAACCTTTTGAACTGCTCACTCTTATAGTCCCCCTTGCTTTCATCAAAAGAACGACACGCCTCAATAAGCCCAATCATTCCTTCTTGAAAAAGATCTTCATTATTTCCACCAACCAAAAAATACTTACGGCTAATTGCCCTAATGGTGTCTGAAAAATATTCAATTATCTCTTCAATCTCGTTTTCCTTCATACTCTACTCTTTATTAAGTTGTTGCCTGACAGCCTCGTAAACAACAATGCCAGCACTAATGCTTGCATTAAGCGAATTAACTTTTCCAAACATTGGAATAGACACAACTCCATCACTCTCTTTCTTTATCAGCGGTGAAACCCCAAATCCTTCACTCCCAACAATAAGAGCAATGTCTCCACTCAAATCTGTTTCATACATTGGAGTGCCATCCATGTCTGCGGAATACACCCAAATATTTTTCGCTTTAAGTTCTTTTATGGTTTGTGCCATGTTTGTAACCTTACAAACTGGTAAATGTGCAAGCGCCCCAGCGCTTATCCTTGCCACCGTTTCGTTAACAACAGCAGAGCGGTTTTTGGGAATAACAACCGCAGTTACACCAGCGCACTCACAAACCCTTATGATACTCCCAAGATTATGAGGATCAACAACGTTGTCTAACAAAACAAGCAAAACTCTCCTTCCTTCTTTCCTCTTGCTTTCAACAACTCCATCAAGGTCTGCATAAACAAAGTCTGTTGCAACTGCAATAACGCCTTGGTGGTGTCCGGTCTCACTTATTTTATCTAAAGCTTGCTTGCTTATAAACTCAAGCTTAACATGTTTGTCCTGCGCAAGCGAAACAATTTCTCGCAATTTTTGATCAGTTGTTTTGTCTTGAATACAAATTTTTTCAATTGTTTTATTTGAACCAATAAGTTCAAAAACTGCATTTTTACCTTCAAAATTCATATTTTTCTCCTAAATTTTGCCATTTTTAGCAAAATAACTGCAAATTTTATCCAAAAACAATTCAATGCGCCTTTCATTTCCGGAAAGATAATTGAACCCTAAAACCGCCTCAAAGGCAGTTGCATGACGATATGAAACCACATCATAGTTCTTAGCAGTTGAATGGGTGTGCGTGTTTCTTGCTCGTCTTGCAACATCTTGCTCATCTTGTGTTAAATCATCTTCAATAAGTTTTAAGCTCTGAGCCTGTGCAGATGCGTTAACTAGAGAATTTATTGCTTTTGTTATCTCATTAACTTTGAAATCTGTTAAAATTGCAAAACGCCTGCGCAATAAAAGCGACTCAACGCTATCTCCAACCAATGCTAAAACAAGGGGTTGCAAATTTTTAATCTCTTCTTTGCTCCTTACCCTTCTTGCCGGAACATTCGCAATTTTGTCTATGAAATCTTGGTAAGTTTTCATAGTTAAAGTATAACACAAGACAGCAATTCTAGCAAGAAATATTTGACTAAACCCCTTTATTGAATTATAATTATATAAACAGGAGAAACTAATTTTGGGTTTGTTTGGTAAAAAATTTAGTATTCTTAAACTTCTTCTTATTTTACTCATAGGCGCAATCATTGCGGTTATTATCTTCAGAGGAAGTTTGTATGCGGCGGTGAATTAGTGAAAAAGAACAGGACCTTACGATTTTTCATTGCCCTTTTAATTGTGCTGGCAATTTTGGGATCCATCGGAATTGGTGGCTTTTTTCTGCTTGACCGCGTGATTGTTCCAAAATATTTCAGCGCCTTTGGAATCAACAATATGGCAGATCTTTCGCAGGTTATGTCTACCCTATACGCATCAAAAGATGAAAGCAACCTTGTCAGCAACGGTTTTTCAAATGCCGATCTATCTTCAGCAGAAAGCAAGCTGATATCTGTTGGATTCCCAACACTTGAAAGCGGAAAACTTGACTATAAAGCAATAGCTGATGGTGATTATACCCTTAGCAACGAATCAAAAGCCTTCACGGATAAGGAACTCGCAAGCGTGTTAAACGGAATGCTTGGAAGTGGCATATTGGCTGAGCGTCTTAATGGCCTTCAATACATTAACACGCTTAATATGGAACTTCTGGAGGTTATTATTAAACCGAAAATTGAGAACGGTGAACTTAACCCAAACAGCGCCAAAATGGAATTTATGCTCAAACTTAACACAACAGGAATCAAAACCCAAATGGCAGATGAAATGCAAATGCCTCTGTTCTTACTTAATATGATCATTCCAAAAACGCTTTATATTGAAGTTAACTTTAACCTAGACATAAGTGGAGAACAATGGCAATACTCTAACAGCACAATCGGCGTTAATGGGCGAACTAGCACTCAAAGCGAAATCCTTCTTAACCTTCTCATTAACTTCATCTTCCCTGCTGAAGACAATATGAATCTTGATGGTCTTAACACCGAATTTGGAAAAATTGTTCTTGAAGGAATTAATCTGCTTGGAGATATTAAGTTCACAAATGAGATATATGCAACGAAGCAAAACGGCGTTATCATAACATTCAAATAGTTTGGCACTCACCTTTTATTGCTAGAAAAAATGGGAAGCTCTACCACACATAACACTTAAAATTTTGCATAAAACAACCTCCATCAAATTGATGGAGGTTGTTTGTTTTTAGAAGCTAAATTAAAAAGATTAGTGATGACGCAATTAAAATTTGGCCAAGATAATATGAAGCCAAGTTATAGTAATATAGTTTTTGGTTAGCCTTATCATTGTGCCCACCAAAGTAAATATTCATCAAAACAATATCGCTTATCCAGAACATTATAAAGCCAATCAAAATCATAATTGCGCCATAAGTGTTTGCCCCACTAACAAATGCCATTATGCTCTCTGCAACAACTAGTGAAACAAAAGTTGCATAAACAGGCATCCCTGCGCCAAGCTTACCATAGTTAAGTTTGCCAATGAACTTGTTGCCAAAGAAGAACACAAACCCAAGGGCAATTGCAACCAAGATAACCCACCACTCAAATCCAAATCTCATTATCATTGCACTAAGATAGAAAACATGAGCAAGCGCAAAAGCCAGCCCACCAATCAGGGTTAAGACAGTTGCCTTTTTCTTCATTTCTGGCATATCTGGCAACCCAAGGATCACATCTCCGAAACAGCTTGCAACCAAGCCAATGGAAATGAACAACCCAAACCTGCCAAGCCCCTTATAATAGCAAATTGTTAAAGCCAAAACCGTAAAGCAAAAACTTGCAATGCTTTTAAGTGAAAGCGAAAGCAATCCCCTTTGACCTTTGCTTAAAACAACAAAAACCGTTGCCATCACAACTGCGATTGCAAGCATAACATAAACCATTGTGTTCATAACCTATTCCCTCCACCCTCATTCTAGCATTAGGCAATAATCATTGTCAAAGATTTGGCACTTAAAAGAAAACTTTATCAATATTATTGATTTTTGATTCATAAAAAGTTATAATGTTTTCGCAAGCGAATAATACCTCTCACATAATTGTTCTCATGGTGTAATGGATAGCACAATGGTCTTCGGAACCATTAGTTCGGGTTCGAATCCTGATGGGAACGCCATTTTTATTTTACCCGAACTAATGTAAGCAGACTCGGGTTCGCCCTGTCGGTCAGACCGAAAACTTTTGCAAGTTTTCTCCCCGCTTTGTGCTAAAAACAACCATTCAGGTTGTTTTTTACGCAGTCGCCCTGATGGGAACGCCATTTTTATTTTACCCGAACTAATGTAAGCAGACTCGGGTTCGCCCTGTCGGTCAGACCGAAAATTTTTGCAAGTTTTCTCCCCGCTTTGTGCTAAAAACAACCATTCAGGTTGTTTTTTTTACGCAGTCGCCCTGATGGGAACGCCATTTTTATTTTACCCGAACTAATAAACATACTTAACTTAGATGCTTTTTAAGAACTTTTTTCAATAAATTTTTAATGCCTATTGAAATTGAAAAAAACTAGTGATATAATTTGTATATGAAAATTTATAGGGTTGTTTATTACAAGGAATTGGACGATATTTTAGGCAAAAAAACCAACACGCTTGGCAACTTTTTCTTAGAAACAAGGTCAAACACACATAAATACAAACGGGAAACAAAATACATACATTTTTTCCTCAATAAAAAGGCTTCCGAAAATATAAAATATATTCTCAAATGCAACCAACGAAACCTTGACGACTATTATGTTTGCACCTTTTCAGTCCCCATAATAGACCTTATTTCCAGCGTTGGAAAAGGATACTATTATTCAAATGACGCATTAAAAAATCGCGGTTATGATTTCCAAATGGAAACGCGTATTGAATTTGCCATTGACGCAAACAAATTTAAGCCTGAATGGCTAATAAAATATGAACCGCTTACAAATTGCAGTGAAGAAGAAAAAGAAAGATAAGCATCCATCGCTTATCTTTTTTATTACACTAAATTGAACTGACTGTTATATAACTCAGCATAAAAACCATTTTTAGCAAGCAGTGCGCTATGCGTTCCACTTTCAACAATTTCACCATCCCGCATAACCAAAATCAAATCAGCATTCTTAATTGTTGAAAGACGGTGTGCAATAACAAAACTTGTTCGCCCTTTTGTTAGTTCATCCATTGCATTTTGTATAATCAGTTCGGTGCGCGTGTCAACATTGCTGGTTGCCTCGTCTAAGATCAAAAGCGGGCTGTTTTTTATCATTGCACGCGCAATAGTAAGTTGCTGTTTTTGCCCTTCTGAAAGTGCTGAATTTTCCTCTAAAACCGTGTCATAGCCGTTTGGCAATGTCTTAACAAAATGCCCTAGCCCAACGGCCTCGCAAACCGCATCAAGCTCCTCGTTTGAAACATTTTGTTTGTTATATACCAGGTTCTCTCTAAGCGTTCCGCCAAACAGCCAGGTGTCTTGCAAAATCATATCAAATAATGAGCGAACATCTTCCCTTTTCATATCTTTTGTTGAAACACCATCAATGAGAATATCCCCACTATCAACATCGTAGAAGCGCATAAGCAAATTAACAATTGTGGTTTTCCCCGCTCCGGTTGGTCCAACAATTGCAACCTTTTGCCCAGGCTTCAAATCGGCAGAAAAATCTTTGATGATTGTTTTGTTTTCGTCATATCCAAACACAATGTTTTTGAATTCAACATGACCTTTAACATTTTCCAGCTTAATGTTTTTGTTTGTTTCATCTTCCATCTCTTTTGCTTCCAAAATTTCAAAAACACGTTTTGAGACCGCAGAGGATTGTTGGAAAGACGTCATGCTTTGAGCAAAAGTTGAAAGTGGCTGTGAGAATAGTTTTGCATAGATAACAAACGAAATAAGCGTTCCAATTGTTACGGCTGAACCGCCACCCAAAATTATGGAAACTCCAACAACAAAAATGAGAACATAACTAAGATTTCCAACAAAAACCATAATTGGCATCATCATTCCAGACAAAAACTGAGATTTCCAATCAACCGTGCAAATGCGGTCATTTTTTTGGTCAAATGAGTTCTTTTCCTTTTGAACAGCGCCATAAGATTTTACAACCTTATAGTTTGTGTACACTTCTTCGACCTGCCCATTAATCTCGCCAACATACTCCTGTTTTTTGTTAAAGTATTTTTGTGACTTTGATAAAATAAGCGCCATAAAACCAAATCCCAAAAATGAAGAAACGATTGTTACAATTGCGAGAAGCCAATTTGAAAGAAACATCTTGATTATTAATCCAAAGAACAAAACAACTGAACTTATTAGGTTTGCAAGTGCAGATCCAAGCGTTTGAGAAATAACATCAACATCATTGGTAACCCTTGAAAGAACATCCCCTCGCGTTGTGCTATCAAAAAAGGAAAGCGGAAGACGGTTGATCTTCTTGTCAATTTCTGTGCGCAAGCGTTTTGAAGCCTTTTGCGTTATAATTGCCATTATATATTGTTGCGCATAAGCAAAAACACTTCCAACAACATAAAGGCAAATAAGAAACATTCCCGTCTCAACAAACGCACCCATATCAATGCCGGTGAAAATTCCGCCAGTTATTATATCCATCAAATGTGCAATCTTATCTGGCCCTATTATTGTTGTTATTGCCCCAACAATAGCACATAAAATGCTAACCACAATCCCAAAAGAATATGGCTTGCAAAAAGCATACACTTTCATAAGTGCCTTAAAATCCAGTTTCTCTTTCTTTCCAAGCCTATTGCCCATAGGCCCACCTTTCATTGGCCCTGGCATATTATAGTTCCTCCTTTGAAAGCTGTGAAAGTGCAATCTCATTATATAAAGAACAGGTTTCAAGCAATTCTTTATGCTTGCCAATGCCAACAATCTTGCCATCATCAATAACAATAATCTTATCGGCATTGATAATAGTTCCAATTCGCTGCGCAACAATGATAATAGTTTTATCTTTTAATTGTTGCCTTATTTTTCCCCTGATAGTTGCATCGGTTTTATAGTCTAGCGCTGAAAAACTATCATCAAAAACAATTATCTCCGAACCCTTAAAAATTGCCCTTGCAATTGAAAGGCGTTGTTTCTGTCCGCCAGAAAAATTTGTTCCACCCTGCGCAACATGAGCATTAACACCACCATCTAAATCATAAACAAAACCCGCTTCAGAAATTTCTATTGCCGCTTTAAGCCTTTCATCATCATCTGCAACTTCTTCATCTGCCCCATATGTTATGTTGGATTTGATTGTTCCTTTGAACAAAACAGCTTTTTGGCTGACCATTGAGATTTTGCTTTGCAACTGCTTAAAGGAAAACTCTTTAACATTTTTGCCATCAACCAGAACTTCACCAGAAGACACATCATACACTCTTTCTAACAAATCCAAAATTGTTGTTTTCCCGCTTCCGGTTGCTCCAATAATTGCAACAGTTTCTCCCTTTTCAATCTTAAAGCTAATGTCTTCAAGGGCATTGCTCGCTCCATCTGGGAAACAAAAGCTAACATTTTTGAACTCAACTTCGCCTTCTTTCTCTGCTGGCTTATCGTTTGATTTGCTTTCATTAATAACTGGCTCTGCTCGCAAAACTTCATTTATTCTTTTTGCTGAAACAATCACCCTTGGCAGGATAATAAACATAAAGATGAGCATCATAAATGCAAAAACAACCTGCAAGGCATATTGCGTAAATGCGGTCATATTCCCAATAATTGTTGCCCTTTCAATAATTTGAGCATTATTGATTAAAACCGCTCCAATCCAATAGATTGCAAGAGTCAGCCCGTTCAAACAAATAGTCAGCACAGGTGAAATCAAGCCCGTTGCTTTGGCCGTAAACAGCTGGTTTTTCATAAGATTAACATTTGCTTCATCAAACTTTTTTTCTTGGTATTCTTCCGCATTAAACGCACGCACAACTCGCACGCCTGAAAGATTCTCTCTGGTTGCATTGTTCAAATTATCCGTGAGTTTTTGAACTTTTTTGAATTTTGGAATACATAGCAAAACAATTATGCTAACAAAAACAACAATAACCGCAACACATATACCAGTTGCAAGTGTCCACTCAAACGAAGAAACAGAAATCTTGCAAATTGCCCAAACAGCAAGAATTGGGGCCTTGATTATCATTTGAAGGCCCATTGCAATAAAACGATGCAGATGATCAACATCATTTGTTGTTCTTGTAATAAGGCTTGGCGCACCAAACCTGTTAATCTCGGTTGAAGAAAAAGTTGTTATCTTCCCGAACAACCTTTTGCGAGTAACTTTTGAAAATGAACTTGCAATTTGCGCAACCAAAAACCCACAACATAGTGAACAAGCAAGGCTTCCAAGTGCGCATAAAAGCATCATCAGCCCATTATACCAAATATCGCTCATTTGAAGATTGCCACTTGAAACCGAGCGAGTTAAATTCGCCGTGTAATCTGGCATTGTTAAATCTAGCCAAACCTGCCCAACAATCAAAACAAGAGCAATAAATAAAAAACAATAATCTCTTTTTGAAAACGACTTAAAAAGCATTTCTTTCCTCTAGCATTATAATATTTGATGTAATAAAATATTAGTAATTTTTAACAAATTAACAAATTTTATGTTAACTACTAAACAACTTGAACTGAAGCATTACGCTATTTATATTACTACATCTGGCCACTTTTCCAAAACAAAACCAAAGCATTTTTTGAAAAATAAAAAAGTCTTGTGTGGTTTTCACGCAAGACTTGTTCATTATGCATCTTGATTCTGCCTGCTTTCTTTTCTCGCAAGCGATTTATATAACGTCATAAGTTTAGGTGTGTTATATCTAAGCACCATATTGCTCATCGTGTTAAGAAGAACGTTAACAAGCGCAATTGGAAGCGAAATTGTTAAAGCAAATTTAAGAGGCAAGATGATCATAACAAGAAAACCAAAAATCATTCCACAATCGTGAACAATAACTCCCTTGTTGTTTTCAATAATGAATCTTTCAACATATTCCTTGTCTTTTGGGTTTTCTAGCGATTTTTTGCTAAACCCGCCAAGTGCACCTATTTCCCAAACATAGTCTTTCCATTTTTTAACTTGAAAAAATCTATGCATTCTCTTTTCTAGGCCACTAACGTAAGAAATTTTTCTGTCTTTCCCAAACCACTTGTCTGGCAAATTATGCACAACAATTGCACAAAGCCCATCAATCAAGAAAACGAATGCAACACCTGCCAAAACAACCAAAACAACAATTCCGGCGTTTGTTTGGAGATAGTCTAGTGCAAGAAAAATATTAAGCAACGAAACAATAACCATTCCAATAAATATGATAGATAGATAAAGAACCACGGCTATTTCTCCTCAGTGTCATAAACAAGTTTTTTACCATAAGCCTGCTCATATGTTTGAACACAAAACGCATATTCTTTTTTCCTCATCATTTCAATATTCTCTTTGCTTGAAAGATCATTGTCTGAATAAATAGGTTGGCCAATATGGATTGTGTATGCCTGAACTGGCAAATTCTCATCATCAAGCTGATCAGTGTCTTCCATTGTGATAAACATTGGAAGAATTGGAACATTGTTCTTTACTGCAAGATTGAACGCCCCCTCTTTCCTAGGGCGAGGCTTACGGTAATTATACCACATGCTCTGTTCTGGATAAACCAAAACCAAATCTCCACGAGCCAGAATAATTCTAACTGCGCTCAAAAACTCTTTCATTGTTTTTCTGTTAGAGCTCAGTGGCAAAGTATTACAGTTGCGCATTAAAAGCCCATAGAAGCCATCAACACTTGTATAGTTGCCTTCTTTTATTACCCTATATAATTTGCGTTTTGTTTTTGTTTTTTCATATGTGAGCTGAATAGCAAAACTATCAAAAGGGTTGAAATGATTACATGTTAAAACAGCGCCAGTTTTTAATTTTGCCAAATTCTCAAGACCAACATAGTCTTTAATAACAAACATATTCATTTTTTCAAGTTTACGCACCACCTTATGTGCCAAACTGAAAGCAATTTTTTCTTTAATCTTGCTTGAAAGTTTTTTATGCAAATAGTCAACATTTTCAGGCAATAGTTCTTTTGCTGGTGGGTCGTTTTCAACATCTTCATTAAACTTCCCTGCCTTCTCATAGAGAGCAATCTTTGCAAGAACGTCTTGCCTTGCCTTAATTCTCTCTTGCCTTTGTTGTTCTTTTGATGCTCTTTTTTCAGCGCGCCTCTTTTCTTTTTTACTTGCCTTCGTTTCTTTAAGCGCAGCATCAATGCTCTTATGTCCAAGAACAGACTTAAATGTTACTGGGCTATTCATAATGTTTTTAACCATCTCAATCATTCGCCCAGCACCAGCAATATCCGCCTCTCTCTTTTCATCTGTATATTCAGATTGTATTTCCAAAACGTCATCATAAAAATCTGTTGTCATTTCGGCATATTTCCAGAAATATTCTTCATAAGGAACATTCTTAAATCGCCAAGGCTTTCTGAACATATTGTAGTGTATCAAATATAAGTCATCATCATATGGCACATCATTAGACTGCTTATCCCAACCCGGATGCAAATATAAAACCTTGTTTTTGCACATAACGTTAAGGTAGTCTTGGTCTGGCGCAATTGTTCCAAAGTTATATTTTGAAAGCAATCCAATAAATTTTTCTTCAATCTTAAACTCGCGCAAGCCAGCAAGGTTCATTAACAATACCCCACTGCAAAAATACTGGTTTAATGGAACACCAACCGCATTTTCAACATAATCAATAAATTCTGGGAATGCTGGCGCAACTTCGTCAAGCACAGAACCTAAAAGATTGTCTTTCAAATCAATATTAAACATCTTCGAAATGTCGTCAACCAAAACAACATCACAATCAATATAGATTGCTTTTTTGTATTCAGCGAACATTGTTGGGATGAAAAGCCTATAATATATTGCATCGCTATAATAGTCGCGCAAATTATCATCAAGCAACTGCTTAATTGCGTTTATTCTTTCAGAAACATCATTAAATTCAATGCGCATGTCTTCAGTTTCAAGATCAAGCAGTTTTTTTCTGTTGTCTTTTGATATCCCCGTGTTGAGCACATGAATTTTGTATCTATAATCTTTGTTATAATTTTCCGTGATTGATTTTATTGCAACCGCCATAAAAGGAACATAGTTGTCATCAGTTGCAAAAAAAATTGGAATAAGTGGTTTATTATTTTTTTTCAGTGGTTGTTGCATCATTAAACTCCTTAATTTCATTAGCCAGTGGCACATATTGCCCCACGCTTTTTAATTATTATGACAAATTTCTCCTCGTTTTTCAAACTTTATTATACATTTTTATTACCAACATTGTTTTTCAATATGGGAATTTGAAAAAAGCACTCCCGCCAGGCGGGAATTTTATCAAAAACGCCAGAAAAACACTTGTAAATCACATCATTTTTATGCTATAATGCAACTGAGGAAAAAATGAAGCAAATTAAAGACATAATTGCCGAAAATCTTGTTACACTAAGAAAGCAAAAAAACTTCACACAAGAAGAAGTGGCAAAAAAACTTAATTATTCCGACAATACCATCTCAAGATGGGAAAGAGGCGAGCTCTGCCCTAGTGTTGAAATGCTTGAAGCAATTGCAAATATATATGAAATACCTATTGAGTATTTGCTTAAAGAGAACCTTGCAAAAAGAATTGAAGGTAGCCAACAAACAAAAGTTGCTCAGGGCGTTTCATTTTGCGCAATCTCTGTTTCATTTTTGTTTCTTGCAGTAACCATTCTCTTCTTCTGTATGCAAACATTTTTCAAACTTAACCTTTGGATTCTTTTTGTTTGGGCAGTTCCAGTTTCACTATTGATATTCTTTAATTTCGCCTTTATTTGGAGAAAACGAACAGCCTATTTCATTCTGTTCACCCTATTTATTTGGGCAGTTTTCACAACACTATATCTGCAATTTTTGGAATATAATCTTTGGATGCTATTCTTAATTGCAATACCTTGCCAAGTCGCTTGGACAATATGGTGCTATGTTCGCCCAAACAAACGCCGCACCATTCGTAATAAACAAAAAAAGCAATAAAAATAGCCCGCCTAAAAGCGGGCTTATTTTTTTGCTCTTTATTCTAGCCAAGATCTTATTTGTTGCTCAGTTTCGTTTCCAAAGAAACGTTTTCCACTTTTGAAATTAATATTTGGATATGCTCTGCGCAGATTTGCAAGGCTTCCATCAACTCCTGAGCCACCGCTAGTAACAAAAACATAAACATCTTTGCCCCGCAAATCGTTTTGCTCGATAAAGTTGTTAATAATTGTTGGCGCAGTATACCACCAAACAGGAAAACCAATAATAACAAGGCCATAATCAGAAATATTCTCAACCTTCCCAACTATTTCTGGTCTTGAATTTGCATCTTTCATTTCAAGAGTGGAACGGCTTTGCGGATTACGCCAATCCAAATCTGCATCAGTGTATTTTTGTGCGGGCACAATTTCAAACAAGTCAGCCCCGACAGCATTTGCAATTTTTTCTGCTACCCCAGCCGTAACCCCTGAAGCACTAAAATAAGCAACTAGTTTTTTCATATAAATATCCTCTAACTAATATTATAGCAAAAAAACAAAAGCAAATCCAAAAGATTTGCTCAGTTTTATTATTTTATGCGTTGTAATAAACGCTAACGTTGCAATTGCCAGCCTCAACTTCAAGCGTTGGAG
>JAFSVR010000051.1 GCA_017444895.1 Clostridia bacterium | reverse complement strand
TTCTTTATTGACAAGTTCTAAAATAAGCCCAACAATCGACATTATCGCAATGATAACAGCAACTGCCATTAAGATCCACATTACCCACCTTGCAAGGCCAAACGGATAATCCCCGGCCGGCTGAACTTCATGAACCAAATCATTAGCAATAGTTGTTGCACTGTAAAAAGAAAGATAATGAGGCGATAAGAAATATTCCGTAAATTGGGGAAGAAACAGCCCCAAAATGCCAAGACCTGAAGCCAAAAGTGTTAAAGCATATCCTAAGCAGTTTCTAATTTTTGTGCGTTCCCCTGGCAATATATCTTTGCCCGCAACAATAGGCAAAACAAACATGGCAACAGACAAGCCAACGTTAACAAATGCTTGTGCTTTAAGTTCAAAAGTTGCATATCCACCCGATAATGCGGAAGTAACCAGCAACCCAGGAAAATTAAACACAGAAACAATAAAAACAAACACGGCGCAGGTTATTGCAAGCCTTCTAGCCATTCCCGTTTTTCTGGTGTTAAGCAAATTTGCCTTTATTGTTGCAACCTCAAAAACCGAAACCGCAAAAACAACAATCCCAGCAAAAACAGAAATTAAATTCATCAAGATTGCCCAAGGTGCAATCCATAAGGGCCCCGTTGCGTTCATATACATCTCATCAACACCAGGCTCCAAGAAAATCAATTTCTTGATGTATCCAGATAAAGAAACGGTTTCGGAAACAATCTGATTCTTATATGTGTCGCACGCCGTTATGTGAACAAGAGGCACAAACAAAAGCGTAAAAACCAACACCACAGAAACAATGGCAAGAATCGAATAGCAAATCAATCTTTTTTTATTGATCATATCAACCCCCACTTTCTGCTATTATACTAACATATATTCCCCTTGCACGCAAACAAATATAGACTATTAGCCATTTTTGCATAAAAAAACCAAGAGTTTCCCTCTTGGCCGTTAGCACATTCCCCAAAACAGATTACTTCTCGGGTTCATCTTGCATAGCATTTAATTCATCAAAATATTCTTCAGCAGAATCATAAATTTTGTAATTAATCAATTGCTGGTATAATTCCGATTTGGTGTTTTTAAGTCCCTTGTCTTGCATCAACAATGTTATCTTAAATTCAACCTGCTCTTTCGTGGTTTCATAGGAGGTGTAAATTCTGCCATCATGCAGAAGATTCAACTCAGTAACAACCTTGTTAATTTCCTCTTTCGTTGTAAAATAAGCATTGATTTTATAAAAAGGTTTTGAATCTTTTTTTGTATCAGTTTGTTTCGTGTCACACATAAAAGTTAGCCCGTAAATTCTTGTTGCTTTTTTCCTTGAATCCATTTATCCTACACTTTCCTTATAAAAAATTGCCCTCGAGGGGCAATTCCTGTTGGTGCGAGGGAAGGGACTTGAACCCTCACGACTCTCATCACTCGCCCCTTAAACGAGCGCGTCTGCCGATTCCGCCACCCTCGCAAATTTCCAAAATTTGAAAAACAACTTTTGTTTAACAAATTTCTTATTCATTATACATCATTAAGTTGTGTTTGTAAATAACTTTTGCGAAAAAATATGAGAAATATCAATATTAAGCCCAGGGGGTGCTATGCGTACCATAATACCATTAACGAGTTAAAACGAAGAACAAAAACACGCATATTATATCTTCGTTTTGTAAATTTTGTAATATTTTTCAACTTTTTCAACATAATTTGCAGTTTCTGCGTATGGATAACCCATAAGGCTTTTGTCGCCACAAATGTAATTTTTCATATTCCCCTCACCCGCATTATAACAAGCAAGTGCGGTTTCAATAACCCCATATTTGTTTAACAAATACTTAAAATAATAAGTTCCAAGCTCAATATTAATTGCCGTGTCATATAGAAGCTCTTTGCTAAACCCGGCATCATCTGCGTAAATTTGGCCATATGCCCACCTTGCCGTTGACGGCATTAATTGCATCAATCCAATTGCACCTTTTTTTGAAACCGCTTTTGGATTAAATGAACTTTCTGTTTTAATTATTGAATATATATATGCACTTTCAACATCAAATTTATTTGAAGCATAAGCAACCTCTTTTTGATACTTTATAGGATATAACCTGCTATCAATCACAATGCTTAAAACCATAACCCCACATAATAAAACAGCAAGGAATACGGACAAAACAAACAGCCTCTTCATAATACTATTTTATTACTCTTGCCATATAATATTTATAAAGTGAAAAATTTGACATAAAAAAGAAACGCAATAGCGTTTCTTTTCTGTGCGTTTTAATGTGCTTCGCCCCATCTATACGCCATTTCAACATCCGTAACCAATGGAACATCTAGCTTAACCGCCCCGTTCATTTCAGCTTTAACCATTTTAACAACAGCATCAACCTCAGTTTTTGGACAATCAATAATAAGTTCGTCATGAACCTGCATAATAAGCTTTGCCTTGAAGCCTTGTTCAGTCAACCTTTTTTCTATGTTGTTCATAGCAATCTTGATAACCTCGGCAGCTGTTCCTTGAATTCCAGAGTTCTGCGCCATGCGCTCAGCACGCTGTCTAACCATAAATTGAGAGGCTTTCAGTTCTGGCAAGAATCTCCTTCTTCCAAACATTGTTTTAACATACCCCTTCTCTTTTGCCGTTTTAACCTCATTATCCATATAATTAACAAAGTCAGGATGCATTTCATAAAACTTATCAATCAACTTCTTTGCCTCACCATAAGAAGTTTTAAGGTCTGTTGAAAGGCCAAATTCACTAATGCCATAAATGATTCCAAAATTAACAACCTTAGCAACCCTTCTCATCCTTCCATCAACCATGTCTGGTGAAACATGGAAAACTTCACATGCCGTTTTTGTGTGAATATCTTCATTGTTATTAAATGCCTCAATAAAGAATTTGTCGTGTGCAAGGTGCGCAAGGATTCTCAACTCAATTTGGGAATAGTCCGCATCAATCAATACATTGTTTTCACTTGATGCCGTGAAGATAGAGCGAATTTCTCGCCCTTCATCATTCCTTATAGGGACGTTCTGAAGGTTTGGATCACTTGAAGACAACCTGCCAGTTGCCGTAAGCATCTGGTTAAATTTTGTATGAACATACCCATCCCTATCTAAATACTGCTCCAAACCGGCAAGATAGGTTCCGTAAAACTTTGCAACCTTTCTATACTCAATAATAAGTGGAACAACATTGTTGTATGGCGCAAGCTCAACCAGAACATCCGCCGAAGTACTCCCCTTCCGATTCTTTGGCAATTTGAGTTCATTAAATAAAACATCAGCCAACTGCTTTGGCGAATTAATATTAAACTCATGGCCAACCGCCTCATATATTTGCTTAACAAGCAAATCCATCTGGCGGGCATATTCATTTTTAAGGGATAACAATTTATCCTTATCCGCCTTAAACCCACGCCTTTCCATATTAAACAATGTGTAGGTTAACGGCATTTCAATTTCATAATATGCTTTTGTTGCGCCCGCCTCTTCAATCTTCTGTTTAAGCTCAACATACATTTCAATTAATGCAGTTGCAACAGACTCTTCGCCAAATCCAAAGCGCATAAGAAGATCTGCTGAAGATTTTATCGTTGTGCCTTCTAGCAAATTGACGGCTATCCCACAATCAAAAGCATTGAAAATCTTTCCACCGTTAATACCTGCCAGTTTGTGCATCACACTCTTAGCATCATAAAAAACTTTTACTATATTCTTATCTTCAAAAACACTTTGCAATTTTTCAAGAATTTCTTCCTCTGCCGGTGAGTTTGATAGCAAGTTTTGCTTAGGCTTGCAGACATACTCAAGCCCCCGATCATATGCCATATGAACCGTTCCAAACTCATCAACAAAAAACGCAAAAACATCTTTAACTTTGTTCAAAAATGCCAAAAATTCATCAATATTGGTGATTTCGGTGATATTTTTGCTTTGTTTCAGCGGTTGCGCCGATTCATCTCCTTCAGCATTAAAGAGCTCTTCCTTTTTAATTAAAGACCTTAATTCATAATGCTCAAAAAACTTTTTCAACTCCCTTGAAAATGGGAATTTAACTTCGGCTTCTTCAAGCGAACAATCAATATCTGCATCAAGTTTAATTTGGGCTAGTTCCCTGCTCATATAAGCAACATCTTTATTTTCAACTAAACGCTCTTTAAGTTTGCCAGATATTTCATCAATGTGGGCATAAACCCCATCAAGAGTGCCAAACTTGCAAATAAGATCAACTGCTGTTTTTGGGCCAACACCACTAACCCCAGGGATATTATCACTTGCATCACCTTGCAATGCTTTAAGGTCAACAACCTCCCAAGGATTAACCCCATACTCACTTTTAAGATTATCTTCTGTATAATACTTAATATCGCTTACGCCATGCTTTGTGAATCCAATTTTTGTGTAAGCATCAATAAGTTGAAAAGAATCTCTATCGCCCGTTAATATGATTTTGTCAACCTTAAACCTTTTTGCGAGCGTCCCGATAATGTCATCAGCCTCAATTCCGCTTTGATCAATAACCTTAACGCCCATAAGCCTAAGCATTTCCTTAACCGGTTCAACTTGTGCAACCAATTCCTCAGGCATTGGTTTTCTGGTTCCCTTGTATTCAGCAAAAATCTCATTTCTAAAAGTTACTCTGCCCGCATCAAAGGCAACAATAAGATGCGTTGGTTTAAGGCTCGTTACAACCTTTATCATTTCGCTTGCATAGCCATAAATGGCATTTGAGAACTCGCCCTTGCTAGTTGTTAAAAGTGGCATTGCATAAAACACCCTATAAAGCATACTGTTCCCATCAATGATGATTAACTTTTTATCCATACTTCTCCTTATTCCCTGCTAAGAAAATGATATAAAACGATATTTATAAAAGATATTACTGGCAAAAGCGCAGTCCCAAAGCCAAAACTGAAATAGAGCTCAAGGCCTGGCGCTAGTGCCCCCAAATAAAATGGAACAGCAATTGCAATAACAACAGACAATGCAAACACAACCGTTCTCAAGATCAAACAATAAATCTTGGATTTTCGGTTGTAGTAATCAAACATGCTAATAATTTCAAATGCAAGTTCAAAAAGTATTGATATAATAAACACTATCCCAACAACAACCAAAAGTGTTGAGAAAAACTGACTGGTTTGTGTTCGGTGTGTGCGTTCATTGCTAATAATAAGTTTGCTTGGATATGAGCCATTGTTTGTTTGATCAATTTGCATAACTGCAAGTTCTCTATCAATCGTGCTCGTTTGTTTGCCAGAGTTTTCAATATATCCATATAGGCTAACGTATCCGTGATTCACACTGCCATGATAATCAATAATAAACAAAGACATCACCATAATCAAAACAATCATAACAATGCCAACCAAACCATTAATCCAAAACTTAGGCGCTTTTCTCATATATCCTTATCCTTCAAGCGAGCAATTATCCTCAAAAAGATGCAGTCTGTCTTGAACCCTGCTAAATATATCATCAGAAATATCTTGAATGCTTTTTGGTTTGCCATCTTTTGCGCAGTCAACAATCTCCCACCCATACTGTTTTGCAATTTGCATACCAACCTCACTGCAATGCTTTAAGTATTCTTCATCTTTCTCGTGGATATCCTGCTTCTCCCCAACCTTCAATTCACTGCGACCGTGCGCGAGTTCAATGCTAATCTCAAACGGCATATTAAGGAAGAAAACAATATTTGGCTTTGGCAACTTCAAAAGCCCATACTCAGTTTGGATCTCCCAGTCAATAAACTCTTGGCGTTTTTCTTCATCATCAATTTTAGATGCATTGTGGATAAAGTTGCTTTCAACGTATCTATCAAAAACAACAACATCATCTTCTTTTAACGTTTTTTCAAGTTGTCTTATGGTGCATAGTCTATCAACCATGAAAAGTGCAGATGCCTCATAGGCATCAAAATCTGTCGCCTTTTCGCATAGATGCCCGCCTAAATACAATTTTACCGGCCCACTTGATAGGCTTTCGTAGTTTGGAAATGATTGTACAATAACATTTTTACCCTGCTGTCTTAACCTTTCTGTCAGCATTGCGCTTTGTGTCTGCTTACCACATCCATCTGTTCCTTCAATCACAATAAACTTTGCCATAAAACCTAACTCCTATTCTTTATTATTAATCTTAGATAGAACTTTTTTTGCCCTGGCAAACGGAATGGGACTCCGATCGCTTAACACGTTTTTATCCATTCTCAAAACTTCAGCCCTAATTGTTTCGCTAGAAGCGCCATACGGAACAACAACAATGTCGCCAACACCAACAGAAATGTCGCACATATAAAATGCAACATCACCACTATTTGGCCCCTCTAAAAAACGAACTTTAACGAAGTCTGCTGATTGCAGTTTCCCAAGCCTGCCCCCAGCCATTGAATGGATCATAATATCTCCCAAAGAGGCAAGCATAAATACCCCGCCTTCTTTACATATAATTTTATCATTAAAAACCAATTTCCGCAATCTTTTAGGCATATAATAT
>JAFSVR010000050.1 GCA_017444895.1 Clostridia bacterium | reverse complement strand
GGACATAATAAAAATACCAAGCGAGAAATTCACTTTATGGTTAATTATGATGCTCCGCTCTTGTTGATGAGAGCTTTATGTGATAAATTTTCACCAACGGGTGCGCGCATTATTTGTTTAATCCCAAATTTTAACCATAAACATCTTTGGTGGTATGCGAAACGGGGGTTTAAGTATGCATATTATAAATCAAAATTTGACCTTGCGAATTACTTTTTAAGCAACCACGATATGTTGGGGAATACCCATGTCTATCTTTATGTTCCAAAGCGTGCAACAACAGATTTTTTCTTGAAAAACACGATTGGTTATGAAAACAAACAAGGGCGGTTTTTGCGCTATTTTAGTCTTCCGCCAGAATATAGCGCGGAGCAAATAGTTCTGCTTTCAACCAGACCAGAACTTGAAGAACCAACTTGCCATTTTTATTCTGGACTAAGCGCCGTAAAAACGCCGAAAGTCTTTTTAAGAAAACCCTTAAAACACGTGTAATTCCTTGACAATCTTTGCCCATGGTATATATAATAGGGCGAAAATGAAAAAGAAATTTAGATTACTTAATATGCATTGTGCAGGCTGTGCTAACGCCCTTGAGGGTAAAATTGCCGAAATAGAAGGCGTTAAAATGGCGCAGATTAATTACGCAACAAAAATATTAACACTTGAAGTTGAAAATGAAAATCACGAGAAGATAATTGAGGATGTTCTCTCTGGCATCAAACGCTTTGACAGAATGGTTAAAGTTGAAGATCCTTCTTTTGACGTGAGTGAGAAAGAAAAGAGAGCAAGACTTCTTAAAATTTTGTTTATTTGTCTTTCAGCTGTATTTTTAATGGCGGGGCTATTGGTTGAACATCTTTCTGGTATTTTTTGGCTATATCTTTCACTTTATATTGTCAGCTATCTTTTGGTTGCCCATCAAATCATATATGCCAGCGTTATTAATGTTACGGGTGGAAATGTTTTTGATGAAAACTTTTTGATGACCGTTGCAACGATTGGGGCTTTTGCAATAAGCAAATATAGCGAAGCAGTTATGGTTGTTTTGCTTTATCAAATTGGAACGCTCCTTGAAAATCTTGCAACAACCCGTTCAAAAAATGCTATAAACTCGCTTCTTTCTATCAAAGTTCAAGAGGCGTGTGTAGTAACCGATGAGGGGGATATAACTATCCCAACTTCAAAAGTTAAGAAGGGAGCCCTTATTAGGGTTAAGCCAGGCGAGAGCGTTCCACTCGACGGTGTTGTTGTTATAGGAAGCAGTTTTGTTAATACAGCATTAGTTACTGGCGAAAGCGCCGAAAGGAGCATCACGATTGGTGACGAAATCCTTTCAGGTTTTATCAATATTGATGGAGTGTTAACCATAAGAACAACAACAGAAGAAAAGGATAGCACCGTTTCAAGGATTGTTGACATGGTTGAAACCGCCACCACTAAAAAGGCCGGGACCGAAAAGTTTATTTCCAAGTTCGCAAAGATCTATACGCCTGTTGTTTGCATAATTGCGGTTTTGATTGCGGTTGTTCCGTGCTTGTTCGTTGGTTTTTCAAGTTTTAGTGAATATTTATATCGTGGCCTAGTATTTTTGGTTGTTAGTTGTCCATGTGCGCTGGTTATTAGCATTCCGCTTACGTTCTTTGCGGGTCTTGGAGCATCTGCAAGGCAGGGGGTTCTTATCAAGGGGAGCAACTTTGTTGAATTGCTCAGCAAAACTTCGGCCGTAATTTTTGACAAAACCGGAACCTTAACAGAGGGTGAGTTTGAGGTTGAAGAAATAAAGACTTATGGCGAACAATCAACTGATGAGGTTTTAGAATTTGTGGCATATGCCGAGAACTATTCAAATCATAGAATTGCCAAAAGCATAGTAAAAAAATACCTGGAAAGCAACACGATAAATGGCGATTGGATAAGCGATGTAAGCGAGCATGCCGGGCTTGGAATCAGTGCAACAATCTTTATGATTCCTGCCCTTGTTGGCTCGGCAAATTTGCTCATAAATAATGGAATTGAAATTAAAGAACAAATTGTTGGCAAAACAGCAGTTTATTTGGCTGTTAACGGGGAACACGTTGGAACGGTTATAATGGAAGATCGCCTCAAAGAGGATAGTTTCGAAGCAGTAAAATGCCTTAAAGAAATTGGAATTAAAGAGGTGTCTATGCTAACTGGTGATAACGAAGCCGTAGCAAGCGAGGTTTCTGGTGCATTGGGTCTTGATAGTTTCCATGCGGGGCTTCTTCCAGAAGACAAAGTTATGATGCTTAATAACTATCGTTCAAACAACACGAAAATTGCTTATGTTGGTGATGGAATTAACGATGCGCCAATTCTGGCAGAAGTTGATGTTGGAATATCAATGGGACTTTCAAGCAATGATATTGCAACAGAGGCAAGTGATGTTGTTTTAATGACTGATGAGCCAAGCAAGGTTGTTGATGCTATTTTAATTGCAAGAAAAACGCATAAGATAGTGCTTGAAAACATAATTTTCACGCTTCTTGTCAAACTTGCAGTTCTAGCCCTTAGCGCACTGGGAATAACGGGAATGTGGCTGGCAATTTTTGCAGATGTTGGCGTTAGCATTATTGCGGTTTTGAATTCTCTGAGAGCCTTGTCTAGCATTAAACGAAAAGAACCTAAATGTTGTTCTGTTCCTCTTAAAGCAACCAAGCAGGCTGGGTAATTAATTAAAATTATAATGGAATTGTTAAACTTATGGACAATTCCATTTTTTTTTGCTATAATCTCTGCGAGGGAAAAATCATGAACATTAAAGATGAAATTTCAACAATATTGAAAAAGGCGCTTGAAAGTTGCGGATATTCTGCACCAGGCAACCTTGTTTCTTTCAGCAACAAGCCGGAAATTGCAGACTATCAAAGCAATGTTTGTTTTGCGCTTTCAAAAGAACTAAAACTCAATCCCCAAACTGTTGCCGAAAACATTTTGGGCAAAATAAAAAGCGACGAGTTTGAATTTTCTTTTTGCGCGCCTGGATTTATCAATGTTGTTTTACCTGAAAATAAACTTTCAAAAATTGCAAATTCACTTTTGAAAGATGACTGTCTTGGCATTGAGAAAGTTGCAAATAAAGAGCTTGTTTTGTTTGACTATGGTGGCGCAAACGTTGCAAAAGAACTGCACATGGGCCATCTTAGGTCGCCAATTATTGGTCAGGCGCTCAATAATCTTTATAGATTGTTTGGCTATAACACGCTTTCAGACACGCACCTAGGAGATTGGGGACTTCAAATGGGTATGACAATTGCTCAACTTGAAGATGATGGTTTTCTGGATTATTATTTCAAAAACACGGGGGCAAAGCCAGAGATCACTCTTGATATGCTTAACGTTGAATATCCAAAGGCAAGCCTAAGAAAGAAAGAAGATGAATCTTTCAGACAAAAGGCAGATAATTACACGCTGTTGCTTCAACAAAAGAAAGAACCTTATTAT
>JAFSVR010000049.1 GCA_017444895.1 Clostridia bacterium | reverse complement strand
CATGTGTCTATTAGGCTACTTGACAATTGCAGTGTTGTTACTATAGTTGCAACTTCGGCCAAAATTCCGGGGATTCAGTGGCTTTGTGGGGAACTTGAAAAGACATTTTCAAATTTGAATTTGTGGATTAACGTTAATAAAAAACCGAATAATGTTATTTTTGGCGACAAATTTATACCTGTTAAAGTTGAAAATGCAAAAATAAATATTTTGGGGCTTGAATTGAGCGTCAATCCTGCTAGTTTTATGCAAATCAACAATGAAATTCGTGATAAAATATATAAAAAAGTTCAAGAATTAATTGATGATAATGCTGTTGTCGTTGATGTTTACAGTGGGGCTGGTGTTATGACAGGCATAACTTCGAAAAAATCTAAGCATTCTTATGGCTTAGAAATTGTTCCAGAGGCAACAGAAGATGCTAATAGGCTTGCGAAAGAAAATGGTATTGAAAATATGACAAATATTTGCGGTGATGCGTCAAAAACTTTGCCAAAACTTGTTGAAAAACTTAGTGGTGAAAAAATCAATGTGGTTTTAGACCCGCCAAGGAAAGGATGCTCTCAAGAAGTTCTGGATGCGGTTATTAGTGTTTTGCCAGAAAAGATTATCTATATTTCTTGCAATAGCGCAACCCTTGCAAGGGATCTTTGTTATATTATGGGAAAGCTGGACCAATACGAGATTTCACTAATTCAGCCGTATGATATGTTTCCTCAGACTTCACACATTGAAACAATGGCTGTTATACAAAAAAGAAGGGATAATTGTATATAAGTTTTTGTTTTTTGTTATTATGTGGTATAATCTGTCATATAAGAGAGAAGGAGGGGTTTTATGACGATTTCAGAAATTAAGGCCAAGGCGCGCCAACAATTAGGTGGGAAAATCTTTGGAGAAACGTGGCTCTATGCGTTGGTTGTTTGCTTGTTAGTTTCACTTGTTTTAGGGGTGTCATCAATGATTCTTATTGGTGAAATTATTGTTTTTGGTCCACTTTATGTTGCTGAATCAAAATTGTTTTTGAAACAAGCTAGAACAGGCGAAAAAATGAATAT
The DNA here is from genome assembly GCA_017444895.1 of Clostridia bacterium. Lineage (GTDB taxonomy): Bacteria > Bacillota > Clostridia > Christensenellales > UBA1242 > UMGS2070. The sequence goes on along the minus strand of JAFSVR010000049.1, from coordinate 983 downwards.
TATTGATGTTTTTTCAGGTTTTTCAGATGACTTTGGTGGCAACTGCATTTTAGGTTTAATGCAAACATTATTTATTTTCTTATGGTCTTTGCTCTTTATTGTTCCAGGAATTATCAAGGCGTATGCTTATTCAATGGCATATTTTATTAAGGTTGATCATCCTGAATATGATTGGAAAGAATGTTTAGATCGTAGCCAAGAAATGATGCTTGGAAGAAAATGGAAACTTTTTGTTCAAGACTTAAGCTTCATAGGATGGATTATTGTTGGTATTTTGTGTTTTGGTATTGGGTTGCTGTGGGTTGATCCATATATCTTCGCTGCACGGACACAATTCTATAAAGCAATTGTTGATGAAGAAAAAGAAGAGCTATTGCAAATTGCTGAGGCACCAGCTGAAAACTCATAGTAATGAGGCGGTTTATGGGCGAAGCAGAATTATATAAATTGGCTGAGAAGTTTGACGAGGATTTTAGCCCGGCAGATATAGACTTATCTGATGGGCTGGAGAAGGATTTTAACAAAAACTTTGTTGAAAGTGTTGAAAAGCAGGAATGTCCAAAGGCAGAAAAGAAAAAAACAAAGAAGCATAATGGAAAGTTTAAGGAAGAATATTTTTCCTTTTATGACGATATTAAAACTTCCAGCAATCATAAAACAGAGTGGTAAAATAAACCCCAATAGTCACGAACTTTTGAAACTAGCCAAATAATTAACACTTTAACTTGAAAAAGTTAGAGTGTTATTTTATTCTCTCTTAATCAGCCAACAAAACGGATATTATGCCGTTGTCATCTTAATATTTACAATTACATGACATGCACTTTAACCTTGACAACAAAGAATATTCGTTTACACTGAAAAACAAAGAGAAAAAAAGAAAGAGTGTTGTGCGAATGCCAATGCCAGCACACACTCTTTCTTCTAACTAAGTTATTTTATGGGTGCTTGTCTTCGGTGGAGCGATAGCGCTCACCGACTTG
>JAFSVR010000048.1 GCA_017444895.1 Clostridia bacterium | reverse complement strand
TTATTATTATATAAATAATAATAAAAGTTCTATGAGAAACTAGAAACAAAGGATGAACTCAAATGGGAAACTCAAATCAATCAACTCGTAAATTTAACATCGTTAAGGCGCTTGCGCTAACTCTTCTATTGCTGTTTTCAGCAATTAGTTTTGTTGCCTGCGGGCCAACCGGTCTTATCTCTGAAGACAGTGCAACCATGGATGCTGCCGGCAACCTGAGGTTGATTGAACCTGAGGTTACTTATGTTTATGCAAAAACAGATGGCGAGGGCCACGAGAAGATTGCCTCTTCCCTCTCTGGTTCTTTCACGTGGAATTTCTCATATTATCGCCAAAACGCCAAATCTGTTTATGGCGACGAACAATACATGGGGCTAACTGATGCTCAAATAAGCGGACTCTCTGATGCAGATAAGACAAAACTCTCTGCCGACCGCAACAAAGACATTGCCTACCCTGATTTTGAAGTTGTTGTTGACGGAAAACCTATTGCTTTCTATTCAACAGTTGTTCTAAACACAGACAAAACCATTAACACTGAATCATCTTATTTCTTTGTCAAGTCTGGAACAACCGAATTCCGTCAACCTCTTGAGTATATTCGCATTGAGGTCATTGAATCAGCCCCTGGCAAATATATGGTCGTGTTTAACCCAAGGCTAACAGGAACAGCAACAACCCGAAGCATCAAAGTTAGGACTATTGCAAAAACAAATTCTGGCCGTGGCAATAGCACATATTCCTCAACCATAACATATAAATCATCAAAACTTGCATTCTCTGTTTTTGCACCAAACTCTGCCGAAGACATTTCAAAAGTTGGGTATCTTTCATATGATTCAAACGCCTACTATTTTTCTAGAATTAAAAAGACTTTAACCCTTAATGAGGCCGATTCAAAAATCACCTACCTTGAGGGTTATTTCCCTGAGGGACGCGTTGTTAATGTGCAAAGGCACCAAGCAAGCGACGATTATGCCCTTGCAAGTTTCACAGCAAACAAACAAGCCACAAACAATGCCATAATCAAAGGCACCCTTCCTTGCACAATAAGTGGATATTTTAATTATCTTCTGCCACAAGTTTCTGTTGAAGAAAACCAAAATGCTGGGGTATTTAATGTTTCAACAGCAAAAACAAGCGTTGAAAATGACGGAATAACATATAACAATCCAGAACTCAAAGAAGAATTCAATGTTGTTTCAAGATCTGCAAAAATAACCGCAGAAAACAAAAACGATCTTTTCTATGAAACTTTAATTCTAAGCAGTATTACCTCACCAAACGGCGCAAACCCTGTAACCACAATTAATAACCAATCTTCAACAATTCAAGTTGTTGCACAATCTAACACCAGTGGCTACACCTTCTATGGAAACTTTGTTAAGGTTAAAAACTTTACTCAGTCCGGAACAGTTTTTGCCGGCGACAATTTCTTTGAATCAAACTCCAACACTTTGCTTTCTGGCTATACCATTTCAGTTTATGAAGTTAAAGTCGCCCAAAAAAGCCCAACCGACACCACCCCTGTTGGATTTAGCTATAATGCAGACCTCAACGGATATGATTTACTTAGCACAACAGCAACTGCCTCTGTTTCCACTGAAAATGGCCAAATTTCAAAAAAAGAAACCATTGGTAACGTAACAATAGATATCAATGGCGCAGATTTCAAGGTTACTGGACTTGCACACAACATGGTTTTGGTATTCTCAAAAACTGGTGATGGCGTTGAATATTCATTCCACAATGCAACAATGAGCAATGTTCTTTTCAACGGCGTTGCAAATAGGTGTTTGTTCGTTGAGCAAAAAGATAAAACACTGTGTGGCGTTATTGGAACCGAATATGAGGAGTCCTCAAGCATTGAGGTCGTTGTTAAGCAAAAACAAGACGGAAATGATCAATTTGCACAAAACCTATCCCCTGAAAACATCTCATATGAGATCGTTAAGTCCATAACTTCAAAAGAAGATATACATGGCTACGTTACCACCAACATCATTCTTTCAATCTTAATCCCTGAGGATAGTTTGCTTGTTGGATATAACATCAACACGCCAAACATTGAAAACCAAATTAAGTATGTTGGAACAGACATGCAGATTTTCTATAACAACACAACCGGCAAATACTATATCTGTGAGCTCATAAATGGCAACATTTCCTCTGGGGTTAACACAGATTCAACCAACAAAAACCTGCTTTATGATGATAAGTTATATACCTATAATTTCCGTGATTCTGAAACAGTCGGCACAACAACTTATTACCGCAGTTATTATTATGGTAACATTAAAGAAAACGGAAGTTTTGAATGCTTGATTAAAACAAACTCATCTGATAACAGCAATTTCACTTATCAACTTCTTGAGTATAACGTTGCTGAGATGTATTACCCAACCAATGTTTATGGCGCAGATAATGGTGAAACAGATACTGATGGACTTTATGGCTATAATGGTGTTGAAAATGTGGACACCATTTCTTCAACAATCTCTTTGACATCTGATGTTGAATCTTACTTAAACGGGACAAACCCTGCCAACATAATCAACCTCTACCACACTCAAAGTGGCCTTATCCCAAACACCTATGATCAATCAAAGATTTATTATTTTGAATGGGACAACAACTTTGAAAACCTCACGATTACCGAACTCTCAACAACAGAAATAACGGTATCAGATATTTCTGTTGATGCAAAGGTATACAAATCTAATTTAACCTATAAAAACAGCCAGCCCGTTTACTTTTATTATGATGTTATGTCTTATGTTGCCGGTGGCAACACAACTTACTACTACACCAGCCCAATTGGATATCAAGATTCTAATAGCATCAATCACTGGTTCTATGAATTTGATGCAAATGCCAGCGCAATGACAAATATTCAGCTTGGAAGCGAAATAACAGATTCAACTTTCAAGACTTTGCTGGGTGAAAAACTCGTTAACTTCTATTATTACTATACCAAGTCTGTTGCGCCTGCTGATGCACAGATTAAGCAATGTTCTTCAATTAACCCAGATGCTTATACAAATTATACTTTCTATAAGGATCAAGAACTAACAATTCCTTGCTCAGAAACAGATGACGTTACGATTGTGTATTCAAATACAACTGCATATAAATACTTCAACATTGATGGAAAAGAATACAGAATCTGGTTTGATAAAGACAACTTCAGTTTCAAACTGCAAGATGCCTTCGGAAATGATGTTGATGAAAGCCTACTTTCAATTGGCTTTGATTTCACATGCGATGATACAGATCCTGGTACCAAATACAAAAATATTACCCAATTATTTAAGGAAGATGGAACAAAAATTATTGAAACTGCTGATAACCTGGTTTTCTCAAAAAGCGGTGTCGACGTAAGCAACTTTAAGGAAAGCGGAACCTACACCTCAGGAAGCATCTCAGGAGGTACGTCTGGTGGTGGCGGAACAATCACATTGATTGTTGCATATTCAGCTTATGATTTTGAAGCAAACACAACATTCCCAGTAACTTATACTGAAACTTATACTGACGGTGAGTGGAAAGGTGAGTGGAAAAATGGCTCAGAAACAATAACCAACTTCTCTAATTTATACATATTCCCAACCTTCAAAATAACCACTAATGAAAACGGCAGTCCGAAAGAATATGACGCCTTCATTAAGGTTGTAAAAAATGAATCCGCATATGCAGTTGTAAACGGAGCAACAATTTCAGAGATAGGATTTAGGGCTTACACAGATCCTAGCGATCCATCAACAGAGGTTTATCCAAAAAGGTCACCTCTTGCTGGCTATTGCATTGAAAGAGAGGCCTATCTTCTTGATGAAGACACAAATGAAAAAACACAAATTATGGTTTGGGGAAAATATATTCCAACCAACGATCCTAATGACCCTATAATTTACCCAAGCATGTCAAACATTAAAGATGACTATGCAGACAAAAATTCTTATATCTTTAGCAACAATGCCTACTATTATGATATTGACTATAGCAGTGAAAAAGCATTAAGACAAGGCTTCATGGGTTCATATTGGCTCTCTGGCGCACCATACCCTAACCCAGTTCTATATCTTTCTGTTAGGCATAAATCGCACGAATATTCTAAGGTTGAAATTGCCGTTGACATCAAACCTGTTTATTATGTTGAAATTGGCGGAACAATAGTTGAAGATTCATCTTCTAACCTTGTTCAAGACTTTTCAACCTATTCTTTCAAAGACACAATGGCCAACATTGATGCTAACGACTATATAAACAACATCTACTACATCTTAAACCGTGAGGATTTCTCCACAATCAAAGGCTATAAACTTATTGGGAATGAAATTGCCCAAGATTATTATGACGCCAGCAGGAACATTGATGGGGTTATCTTGAAAGTTAATGAAATTGCTTTGGATGAGGAATCTGGCGAACTTCGCTTCAAAGACAACGTTGACGCAAACGGCAACTATACAAACACCGTTTATGTTCGCATCAGCGCCTCTGACCTCAACACATATCCAAATGCTAAAACCATCTATATCAACGGAATTGAAAACAAATTCCGCCCTCTTAAAGCAGATGAATGTTTCATTTGGTCAACTAGCAAAAAAACCATAAAAAATGTTGGATATTATGATATCCATGGCTACACAACAAATGCATCAACCGGTGCAATCATGTTCAACTCAGGAGAGCTGGATATGTTTGATGTTTGCAACGGCCTAAGCGGAATTGAAACAGGAACTATCAACTCAACAAACAACTTATATAACTTTGATGAGGTTATTATCGGCGGAACAACGCAAGCATACCGAACCAGCGTTGAAAGTGCATCATATATTGATGGGCTTGATGAACTCAACAAAGGCTTCTTTGGCTACACAAAATATGCCTCAATCCCAATCATTGATTCGTTTGATGCAAAGAATTCTTATTTCCTTAAAAACAGGGAAAGCGTTATGCTTATCGCTGACCCACTCATCACAACGGCAGATGGAACAAATTATAGATTCCTTGAATGGAAAATTTTCTCGAGATATAACTCAGGCGTGATTTATTATGATGTTGATGCAACAGAATCTCTTGGCAACACAAGATATTCAAGCACTTTGTATTTCAACCCTAATTCTGTTGGGTATTATGTTATTTATCCTATCTATCAGCGCTTGTTCACAGTTTCTGTTGCAACTTCAGTTGAAAATGGACCATATAACCAAGGTGGTTCTGTTCTATTCTATTATAATGATGGTTTAACCGTTAAAGAAATCTCAGACCAAGACGTTTTCACTGTTGAATATCTTAAAACCCTGCTTGGTGGCGAATATGGATATTATTATAGCCAAATCACATTCACCCCTTATGCATATTTTGAAGATTTTGACGAAGCAACACTAGCTAACGGCACTCTTGTTGCAAGCAATAAACTTAAATGCGTGCTTTCTCAAAACCAAAAGTATTATGGTGTGTTTGTTGTTGGCAACACAACCAGAATTGAAGAAATCAAGATCAAATCAGAAACTGAAAAACCAAGGCTTAGCAATATCAAAAACGCAACACAAAATGATACGCTTCATGGCGGAAGCGAAAAACCAACGGTTTATGCATTAACCCATGCCGGTGGTCTAACTTTTATGCTTCAATACACAATACCGGCAAGCACAACACAAAACGCAGACAGAAGTTCAAACATTGCTGTTGAGCAAAATATTGCTTTCTATGCAACCTGCACCCTATCTCAACCAACAACAGATGCAACCCGTGTTAAATATTGTTTGTTTGAAGAAAATGGATATCTTTATATAGTTGACAGCGTTTCAACAAACAAGATCGACTATGACACAACTGCACCTATTGCTAAAACCAATGTCCAGAACATCAACATCGTTTCAACAGACAAAGCGTTGGCATCTCTATCTTATGGCAGGTATTATCGCAATACAAAAGGCTCAGTTAATTATGGCGAGCTTGCTTATGACGACAACGGCAACCTTAGCACGTCATTAAAATACAAAACAACATATATAGATCGTGGCAGCGAGATTATGTTGGTTGCTGAACCTGGCGAAGGATATCGCTTCCTCGATTGGTATCTTTCAGACGATCTTGGAAAAACATTGTCTCAATATTTGAACGAAAAATATGGCGAAGACCTTGTCAGCTTTGATGATGCAGACAAGATTCTTTGCGCAGTTTTTGAAAATGGCGCGTACTATTATGCCACCTGCAAGCGCATAGACGGCGAACTTAAATTCACTTCAACGGGCGAACTTGTTCCAACCCGCCTTCTTGATAAAGTTAGAGGCTACTATATCAACACGGGTTCAGCATCTCAACCAAACTATGTTGAAGTTTTCTATAACCAAGTTTATGATGAATATTTTTACGATTCAAGTTTCACTTTGAAAGTTGAAGATAAATATGTTTATGGCACAAACTCAAATGGAACAAGAGCGGTTATCGTTGAAACAAAAACACACGTTAGCGCAATAACTTCATATTCTGAAACAACTGCTGGCAAAACAACAACAAAATTCTATCTTAATGGCGTTCAGGTTTATGAATTTGAAAACGCAACCGACCAAACAATAACTTTCTACACAACAAAACACGCTGGCAACATTGTTGTTTCTGGAAACACATTGATTATCAAATCGCTCCACAGCAACATTAAACTTGTTGCAGTTTATAGGGAAATCTATACTTCAAACATCATAACAGATGCTGAAGATGATTTTGACGTTACAATTTTGAGCGCCTACTATTTTGCGAAGAAAGACAAAGATAGTTCTCTCAGCTCTCTTGCAAACCGCATTGACGAAAACGGAAATGTTATTAAAGTTGGCGATAACACCACTGACGAACTCATTGATATATATGCAAGTAATGGAAAAATAGATAGAAGCCAATTTGATCTTTTTGAAGACACCAACTTAAATGCAGACATTGGCTCTCTTATCAACAGGAAAAACACCAATGATGAGTTTGATGGCTACATCTCTCTTGACTATACTTATTCTTCAAACCAAACCGGATCGGCTTGGAATGTTTTTGTTCAAAACGGCCTCGGCACAAACGAACTTAAACAAGTTGTGCTTGAAGAAAATGAATCTCTTGCACTTAACAACTTGCGCTTTGATGTTGACACAACACTAGTATTTGTTGTTAGGACAACAGCTTCTAACCCTCTATCAATCCACACACTTGGCCTTAACACAAACTATAACCTACAACCGCTCATCTACCCAACAGAAAAATATTTTGAATTGAATTCATCAAAACCAAAATCTTCAAATGGCGCAGACGTTAATGATATTCATGCAGACTATTTGTATTATGTTTTTGCCTTAACTTTCAACCGCGACCCAGAAAACGAATATTCTGACCTGCTCGTTCATCAAACACGAGAAATCAGCACAACGTTTGACATCATCAATGGATATTATAACGATTTCTATGGTGAATACTTTGATATTGGTGTAACCTTAAAAACAACGGTTAATGGCGAAGAAAGACAAAACACCCAATATCTCAATCTTAAAAAATACTTAGTTAAGGACTCTAATAACCCAGTAAGGTTCAAATTAACCAACACTAGCGACCTTGCAACACAAATCCTTGATATTTGCAGTGGCATTATTGATATCCCAGAGCAGAATCTCAGCAACATAACAGGAACACAGCAAACATTCTTAAATCTTTCTAGCCTTCTCAACTATATAGGTTCTGATGTTATAGGCACTAATGAAGGCAATTTATTCATTTCAAAAATACGCCTTTCTGAAACATATTTGTCAACAATGCTTCAAGCATATAACACAACTTCAAACTCTCTTAAATTAAATGTTATTAATGAAATTGAAGCGCTTGAAACCGCAGGACTTATTGAAGTAACAAGAGAAGCCGGCAATATAACTGCCCTTTCACCTGTTGAACTTTTGCCTGATGATGTTTATAGTGTTCTTAATTATTTAACTGCTCCTGTTTCAAATCTTGTTGAAGAAAAAATAGTTTGCGAGCCATATAACACACGCATAAGAACAGTTGACGGCTCATACACAATCAAAACTAGTGAAGCATTTGAAGACCTTCAAGATAACTATTATTTCTATCGTGTTTTTGCGCACAACAATGTTGGGAACGGCGCAATCAACATAATCAACCTCACATCAATCAAATTATATAAGTTCTCAATTTCATCACTAACCATAGATGGATATGATGCAGATGGAAACATAATCTATAATGATGAAGAAGATGGCCCACACCGTTTGGGCTCTGTTGTCGGAGATGTTAATTCGATAACATTCTATACCTCTGTTGGAACAAATGGCCGAACATATGTTGGCTCTGTTGCCCCACAAGGTGGTGCTTACTATTACAACGGCACAATGAACCAATACAACACCAATGGCACTCTATTCAACTATAAATATACAGACACAGATCCAGACTTCCAAGAGAACACAAACGCCCCACACTATTGCTACGCCGATTTCTTGCTTGCGGAAAACACAATGTTCTTGTTTGAAGGGCTATATGAACAAGACGTAATTAATAACCGAAACAATTATCAGTTTATGGGCTGGTATCAACAAAAACGCATTCATAACTATGAAGAAAGATTCTATGACCTTGATGGCAACAGAATCCCTGTTATAAACAGTAAAGTGACCAACGATAATAACGGGTATTCATTAGTTAAAAACGCAAATGGAACATATAGTTTGGTTGAAAACGGTAGCCCTGTTGTTGTTAATGAAAACAACTATTATCAGTCTGGAACAACTAAACAAAGGCTATACTACGTTAACCCTAACACCTTAAAACTATATATGGTTTCATACAATGCAGACGAAAATGTTAAAAACGTTTTAACGCTCGTTAATGCAAATATGTTTGAATATCGTGAATGGACAACCCTTGAACTTGTTAGCACAAAAATTAAGTATCCATACATTGCCATTTCAAATGCAGACACAGTTATAATGGCTATCTTCAAAAAGATTGTTGATGTTAATGTTGCATATAACCCATTAACCTCAACTCTTGCTTCAAGCACAAGCATTGACAGCATTGGCAACCCTCTAACTTACACATTGACAAAAACATACGAAGGAACAACAACCACGTTGATTTCTTCAACAGACAAACAACTTGTTTATGATGAGTTCCACAACAATTATTCAACACTTCCAACTGCAACATATGAAATAACTGCTAGTGGCAAATTCTATATTGATGCTACACCAACCTTCACAATAACACCAACTGGTGGATACAGATTGCAAAAAACACTTGTTGCTGTTGGTGAGAATCCAAGTAATGAAAGTTTTGAAAATCTTGATGAGTTTAATGCAGACTATTCAATCAATGCAAAATACTCTAATTCTAGCCCACTTGAAAACACAAACATGATATATGACTATTCTCCGGTTGTTTATTCAATTGAAGATGACTCAATAGTTTATGTTTTGAAATCAGACACCCTATATATTCTTCAAGACGAAATTGTTGATGGAAAAATCAACATAACCTATCTTGATGGAAGTTGGAAAACTGGCTATGTTAAAATTAAATCTACATTTGAAAACACCAACCTCACGGGGTCGGTTTATATCTCGTTCTCATTAAACAACATTTTGCACAACTATAAAGACGAAAACGCTGAAAGCATTATTAATATCAATTTCACAACCGAAAGAGTAACTTTGGTTTATAACCATCTCACTGGTTTCAATGCAACCAAGGAAGTTGCTGGCGAAAAAATTACAAAAGCTCAAGAATATAATTTTGAAATTTCAAGAGGAACCGGCGAAAACAAGAAAACATATTTCTCTTCAAGCATTGATGCTCTATACGCCCAAAACCTTACCGACTATGACGGTATTGATGCTTGTTGCGTATTCCCTGTTTTCGTTGTTAACTATGCAAACGCCAACCCAGCATTTAAGGATCACTATAGTCAAAACAGTGGATCAATTGAAGAATGGCTGTTCAGGTTCTTCTCAATCCGCGTGTTCGATAGATATTATGCTTACGACAATGTTTTAACATTATCTGACACTGAATGGGCAACCATTAACGCCGCCGTTCTTGCCGATCCAGACTATTATGAGGCTCTTGCAGTGTTCTCAAAAACCGAGGCTAATACTTATTACTTTATTGAGTTTGACACTGTTGGCAATATGTTCTTCTATGCATACTTTGACACTGATGACAACCTAGAAAACCCATTGCAAATCACAACTGAAAAAATTGGGGACGAAAGCGATTCATTTAAGCATTGGTATATTAATGCTCAGCCATACACAACCTCAACTGAAGACACCTATCCAACAACACATAGCATTGAGTTTGTTTCTGATGACAACACAACAAACACAAAATATGTTTTGAACGAAGAAAATCTTGTCTACTTTATGCAGGGTATATTTGAGCAAGAATTCAAGCAAACTTTTGCTCTTTCATTTGCTGACCACTTAACTTTATCTAATGATAAATCAAAAGCATATGACACTGTGTTCTACACACTTGCTCAGCTTGGTTTTGGTTCTTCAGAATATCCTGATGACGACATTGACCTTGCTAATGCTATGCCATATTATTTGATGCTGACCTATACTGGCAACGAAAATGCAAGACACACATCTCTTCCAACAGATGTGGATATCAACACAACCTTCGTTTCTGAAACAGCAACTCTCGCAAACGGCTTAGCAAAAACAATGTATCACGAAGGACGTTATAGCACAACAACTAACTTTATGGTTAGTTTGGGATCAAACTTTATTGTTTTTGAAAATAACCTTCAATCTAGAAGTGGCGACCTTAATTTTGAAGCCGGTGATGTTTATGCCTTTATTGGTTGGTTTAATAATGGTGAACTCGTTTCAAACGAAACTTCATATAACATTGCAAACGCCAGCGGTGCAACAATTGAAGCAAGGTTTGTTAAAGTTGTCAGCGTTGACATAACAGATATGGATGGTAACGCCTTCCTTGAAATGTCTGATATGCAAATTGCAACTGAACAAAACCTGTTCACATTTGGTGCAGATAATATCCACTATCAAACCATAAACACAACAGTGTTTGGCTATTATTACGATGAAACAAATCCAGCCAACAACCACTATTATGCCCTTAAAGGTGCAAACGTTGTGTTTGATATAACGCCAAACCAAAACTATGTTGTTGAGAGAATTCTATACACCAACCCTGAAAACCAATCTCAATTCATTGAAGAAAAAGTTACAATGAAAAACAAGAAGGCCGTGTTTGACGTTTGCTTTATGTGCAATTCAGTTTTGAAGATTGATGTTGAACCTGGCATTAATCTTAAGATTGATCAAATCTTATATAACAACTATCAACAAACCTCAAAAGGAAAACTTCAAACAGGAATCACGCTCTATGACCTTGTTGATGCTAACACGGAAGACTCTTTGAAAGACCGCTCTCTGTTCGCACAAGGAACTGAACTTAGATTAACATTTAATAACGAAAACTACTCTTTGATTGGATACTTCATCAACAATGTTCCTGCCGATTCACCAAGTTGCCCTATTATTGCAACACTTTCTAACGGAGGAAAAACAATTGAGTTTACCCTTGAACAAAGCATAACCCTTGAAATAAGAGTTGTTGAAAACATCAGGCTATATGTTGAAGCATATGCCGGAGGCACCCAAGTTATAAACAGTATTCAAGTTAAAAACAACACAACAAACAATGTGCTAACCTCAACCAACGAAAAAACACCTCTAGACAGCACAAAAACCCCTGTTGTGTTTATGGCTGGCCATGAAATTTCCGCCACCCTTGAATCTGGATATTCACATTCTTTCATTGGTTGGTATTATGCCGATGATGAAACCGAAACCCTGCTTTCAACCAATGAAAACTACATTTTCAGCATAAATAGTGATAACAAATTCTTAACAGACGACCACACTATAACTCTTAAAGCCGTTTATGCAACAACAAGAACAATCAACATTGTTAAATGCAAAGAAGGAACTGCAATCCCTAGCGATTCCCCTATTTTCCCTATCTTTGATGTTATCATTAAATACACCAATAAATATAACAAAGTTGTGTCAACCAGCCTTGGTTCAACTTCAAGTCAAACAATTGAAGTTCTTTCTGGAACCTCTTTTGAACTCACTTCAACTATTGAACCAGACAGCGCAGAAGCTTACTATTTTGAAGGTTACTATGTTCAACAAGGAGCAAACGACTTTGTTACAAGCTACAACGAAGTTTGCTCTTTCAGCACAACTGCTGACTATATTCAAACAAACTCTGCAACAACCATTAAAGCAAACTTCACGGCTGGAATTATCGTTACGGCAACAAGACGTCTTAATGACGATTTATACACGGCTGATAAAATTTCAATCACAGCCAACTACTTTCCTCCTCAACTTGATGGAAAAACGCTTTCTGGCTCAACACCATCAATCCAAATTGGTTTGAGAACGGAAGAATCTCTTGATGCAAACCTCACCTTCACATATTCAATTGCAAGTGAAACCGCATACGAAAACATTATGTTTGTTGGTTGGTATATCAACAATAAACCATACACAAGTTTTGACTTCTGCCAAGTTAATGAAAACACCCTTACAATTGTTAGTGCGCGAAGCAACTTGATGGCCTTGTTTAATGGCAGTGGCAACTTCCCACGCAATGTTTCAGTTGAAGCAAGGTTTGCAGATGTTGTTAAGGTTAGACTTGAACGTCTTATTGATGGAAGCAACTCAACCGATCAAAACCTTCCTGTTGCCGCTTTTGCAACACAGGTTGAACTAAATACCCTATCACAAATCAGAAATATATATGTTAACCCAACAGCATATGCACTTAATGATAAGTCAGCTATAGAAATCAATAACATATATAAACATTCCGAAATTGCCCTTATCGCAGGTGAATATGCCGGATATGAATTCATTGGCTTTAAGGTTCGTTTCACAACTGTTAACGGAACAAACTATGAAGAGTTCATCAAATATGACCTTTCAGGCAATATCAACAACAATAAGTTGATGTATTACTATATTGACAACTACAACGGCGAAATGGTTAACGAAATGACGATTCAGGCATACTATTCTGCCCAATACACCATTAACTATGTTGCCGTTATCATGAATCCTAATGCAACCGCAGGTGTTGACGCTAATTTCTCATTAAGCACCACAAAGTTCACAAAATATAGTGCAAACACTGATCATGCAGATGCAACTATTGATGTTAGCCTTGATCCTAGCGTTTCAGCAAACTATGAGTTTGTTGGCTACTATCGCACTCTTGATGAGTGGAGTTCTAAACTTGCAACAATTGGAAGAGATGATAACCTGCTTTCAAAAACACAACATCTCACCATCTCTCAATCTGCATTGATGGCAGATGCGAATGCAAACAACCAAATTTTTGTTGAGGCAAGATTCGCTTCAAAAGTAACCATAACAATTCAATGCTACAAAAAAGACGGAACTTTTGTTAAGACAATTGAAACCGAATATCCATATGGTGTTACAACCGAAATATCAACCGGAGAATCAAACTTCAAGGCTTGGAGTTTGCCAGCCCCTGATGGTTCAAACCGTTTGGTTGCTTATTATTCAACAGCAACAAGCCTATCAATCCTCCCTCTTGAAAACAAAACATATTATGCACTTGTTGACAGCTCTGTTACCCTTCCAACGTTTGCCGTTAACAATATGATTTCTCCAAAACTTGTTGTTGCAACAAACACAACCGGGCTTATTGCTGACAACACTGTTTATGGAACAACTTTAACAGATAACTATATCAATATAACAAAATCGTTTGCAGACCAAAGCAGTGAGCAACGCTTCGCATCCTTCAATGTTGATATCGCTGACGCATACAGCAAAGGATATATGTTTATTGGTTGGTTTGGCTCTGCAGTTTATCTTAACAATGCCGGCGAATATTATTTCCCAATAACTTCAAATAGATATCTTGACCTTTCTGCCAACTTGTTTGGAAACCTATACGCGGTGTTTGCCCCAACATCAACAACTCAAATTACTCTCAATGGCAACATCGGTTCATACACAACCAATTCAACAATCTTAACAAAGAAAGCAACAGAATATCCATTATATAACACAACAATAAGCAATGGTTCGCTTACTATCAACCACCCTGCAGATGTTGTTTCAAAGGCAACCACATTTGCTTCAATTGATGACGACTTATATACTCTTGAACAAGCAGAACCAAGCGTTCCAAGCATAACAACAACCCGCAAGGGATATGATATTAATGTTCCATACTACTCAGGAAACGGCGAAACGAGAATTGCCCGCATTGCAGACGAAGACATCAATATGTATTATGCTCTCAACAACACCATAATCGATGTTGTTAAGCTTGAAGAAAACGCTTTAACAAGCGACAACCTCAACGCTTCAAGCCCAAGAAAACCACTTGTTTCTATAGACAACACCTACACCACTGGGCGAGGAACCGTTACGCTTTATGATTCTCAACTTAACGAAATTGATAACCTTGATAGTGTTGCGCTGTTTGATAATATATATATTGTTTCAACTCCTGCAAATGGCTATTATCTTGATTATTATATTATAACCCGCAAGTTTGACACGTCTTCTGCTCTTGTTTATAGATTTAGCGACATAAATGGCGATGGCGAACTTGAATTAACCGGCGAGGAAAAACTTAATCTCCGCCACATTTCAATCAAGGTTCTTGATGGCCCAATTTCAATTACGCCAGTGTTCAAAAAGAACTTCCAAATTACAGTTCACAATCAATATGACGTAACTGATGATGGAAATTATTATAGCAAAACCATTTATGGTTCAGATCTTGAAAATGCAACTAAAACGTTGGATATAACAGCGAAAGATGGATACAGAATTTCAGGAATAATGATCAACAGCACGCTCTTCCCTTCAACATTGCTTGATTATGGCCAATCACTTTCTTCAATCAACTATAACCAAAACACAACAACAGCAAGCATTGAAGGGCTCCCTGGATATTCTCATTCAGACAGTGCAAACCGCTTCTACTTAACCGAAGTTAAGCTTCAAATATCAAGCCAGGAAAATGTTAGCGTAACAATCTTCTATAATAAGGTTGTAACCCTCAATGTTTATGACAGCCGAACACTCAACACGGGCGACAACGGCGATATCACTATGTATCAATTATATGTTGACGATTGCACTATTGATACTGGCAACAACTCAAAAACAAACCGCCCATTAACTCAAACAATAATAAGTGGCATTAAGAACTTTGCTTCAATGGCCGAAACTGGCGAAACGTTCATTGGCTACTATTATAACAACGTTGTTATTCCAGACGAAGGAATTGACATTTCCGGAGACTCCGCATACACAATCATTGCAACCTATGCTAAGCAACATAGTCTTGAAATCAGCATCGCACTATATGATAGCACTGAAAGCATGCGCATCAACAATAACAACTCAAACACTTCAGATTATAACACCCCATTTGACGGATTCTCAGTTAGAGTAACTCGTCTTAAAGATTCCGACAGTGTTTCATCCGATGTTGAAACCACAACAATAATGAAAGATGATGGCGAAGGCCTTGCTGTTTATAAAACTGCAAACCTCACCTATAATGATAATGATAACATTATAATTGAGGTTATAGATTCACATGGCTACTTCTCATTCTCTGGTTGGGTTCTTGGCGGAAAACTTGTTCAAAGCGGAGAAACAAGCGGGAACGCAATAAGCCCAAATAATCTTACTAATGGCTATGGCAACCTCACAGCAAAATTCAAAGAAGAAGTTAGAAAAATAACCGTAAAACAAGGTTATATCTCAACTCAGGATAATATTGAAAAAGTTAGGTTTGCCGCTCAATCAACCATAAATGATGAGGACTTTGTTGCTTTTGAAGCAAGCCAAAACTCAAAGAGCTTAACACTTAATGCTGGCAACGATGGAAAACAAAGAAATATCATTATATCTAAGGCTCAAAACAAAACGTCTGGTGCATATTACTACACTATCTCATATTCAATTGCATCATCAATTAATGAAGACTCTTTATATTTGGTTGACAGCAACTTCAACCTCAATCCAATTTCTGGCAAATATGAATATGAATACGAAGCAGGCTCTGACCACTATCAATATAAATTCAAGAGCATAACCCAAATTAATGACAAAGTTATTTCATACGGCAATCCATATGCAACGCTTAACTTGAAAAACTTCTATCAAAATCAAACAATTAATCTTAATGTTACAACTCTGTTCAATTTGCAATATACTCTTTCAATCATATCAGCTCACGCTTCAGACCTTGGCGATATTAGTCTTAGGGTTTTCGTTAACGGAACACAAACTAACATAATTCAAGGCCTTTCATCAACATCAACGTTTGCTGAAGCCATGATTGATATTTGGGTTGAAGAAGGAAGCACAATCACCATTGATGCAACAAGAACTCCAAGCTTCTCAACATTGTTTAACTCAACCACTAACCCAATCTTTATTAAAACCAGTTCTGGAACGGCGGTCAACTTTGGCCCTGAAGGTTCTGAACCTAACATTACAACCACTCAAATAACAAACTTCTCTGCATCAGAGTGGGCATCAAGGTTGATAGCAGACCTTGTATATTCTAATATCGCAAGTGCGTTCCAAAACGAAGTTCATGGAATTTCAACATATAGCTTCACAATGAAGAGCCACATGTATTGCGTTGCAGACTATGTTCCAATTAATGAACTTCAAAATAAATATGTAAACGCTATTTTGGCAGTCACGGATAATAATCAGCTCCTTGTTATTAAACCAAACACAATTGATCCAGGCACGGCATATCCAGGCAACACATTCCTGTTTGAAACAAATATGTCGCCTACTGACAGCGCGCAATATGTTTACGATTCTAACACAACTCAAATCCTTGATCTTTTGGATAAGAACAATGAGTTCATTGGATCTGATGAAACCGCCCTGTCCTACTATAAAGCCTCAAACAGCGAAGACTATGAAAACCATTATGAAATTTCTTCAAGACAAACAAACGATCAACTTTCAGGAGCGATTGACCTTTCTCAATTTAGTGAAAATGGCATTTCTGCAATAGTTGAACCAATGGCAAATATTATCGCGCAGGCCGGATCAATCAACGCAGGCAAAACCGCTTCAGACACAACATCATATAACCCTAACCGTTATGATTTGTTCTATGATTTGAATAAGGAATACTCGCAAGAAGAAATTGCAATTTTGGAAGAAGTAACAATCTCAATTGCAAGCCAGCTTAAAGATAAGGAATATATCTATGAACAAGAGAAAGATGCAACTGAACAAAAAATAATATCAAAAGACAACTGCCCAACATATGTTCAAAAGTATCTTCCAATTGGAGACACGATCACAATCAAAGCAAAAGTTAACAGCAATTTTGCAAACGAATATTATATTCAAGGCTTACTCATCATCAACTCTTCTTCAACAGAAAGCATCAAACCATTTGTTGATGGTGAAGAAATTGAAGAAAATAATTATGAATCATATAAGATTGTTTCACGAGATGATTTAACTTATGATGTTGAATCCGGAACATATCTATACACCATTCCTAAAGTAAGCGGAGACATCAACGTTGTTGTTCTGTATGAAATCAGGCCACACATCATTCATGTTTCAATTAAAGAATTATCTTCAGCAAGCAAAATTGAATATGCAAATTCAAATGCTCCTGGATCAACAATCAATGTTGATGTTATTAATGATGAGGCTTCAAATAGCGGAAAAATAGTATCTTCATCAACAATAATTGTTGGAAGAAATCAATCAGCAGTCATAACCGCTCAAAAATCACTGTTCAGCAACATTATCGGTTGGGCAACCGCTCAAACATATAATACCAACTATCTAATTGATGCTGGTGATTCAAAGAATATTGAAGACGTAACCAAAATGTTTGAAGACTTAACAAAATCTGAAGAAGATAGCGACAAAGAAAAACTCATCACCCTCATTCGCGATAAACTCTATTTGGTTGACACTTCTGAAAATCCATCACGAAGCAATCTCTATATTCAAAGGGTTGACCAAGACATGATTGTTTCTGCTTATGTATCTTTGCTGTCATACACCGTTTCAATGGTCGTTGAGGAAACAGATATAATTGCTTTGAGAGATGACAATAACCAAATCGTTTATAATGGTTTCGTTTCAATAGCCGAGAATGACACAACATCATATATAATGACAATGAAAGATGATAACTTCATCCCAACATTTGATAATGAGGGCAACGTAACAAATATCCAAGAAAAAACAGGAACATTGCTTGGGCTCAGCAAAATTAAAGCCGACTTAATCAGTATTGAAGAGTCTTTGGTTAATCGTGGAACAGCCGATAACCCTGTTTATTATCTATACTATAACACCGGCAATCCAGTTTTAAGATATAATGAATCAACCAACAAGGTTTCAAGGGTTGAAATCAAGTTCAAGGAATACCCAGCAACTGAAACAACAACAGATAGTTTTGAAGTTGCTGTTGAAAACCGAACTTATACCCCACAAGAAATCTTGCAGGGCGACCGTGCAGCGTTCTATACCCTAACCAACATTTCATTATTCACAAGCGCTATCCCATCAAACCTTTCAACTTATTACGATGCAACAAGCATCGGCGGAACACAAACGTTATCATTAAAGCCGGGTGTTGCATATGTTTCAATCAATGGCAAGAAACAACAAGACCTATCAACCGCCGTTGATCTTAATGTTAAGGTTGTTAGAATCAACAGCAAAGGCAACATCATCAAATACTCAATAACTAACCAACCTGTTGATGAAGATGGTAATCCGTTTGAGAACCCAGAAGATGGAGTTGTTGCAAACTATATGATTCAATTTAGGGTTACAGCACTTAATGATTCCGGCTTCCCTGTTGTTCGTATAACGGCAGCCTCTCCACCAGACAACCCTGCCTATATTCCATATGTTATTGATAATTCTGAATATATGGAAAACATGGCAAGAATGACTGGAACAAATACAAAACAGTTGTCAATTTGGGATAGACAAACAAATCTAGACAGCCAAACAGTTTCAATATCATATAACAATATTGGAAACAAAACTGAAATGTTCACGGATCCAAACTTCAAGCTTGGGAACCTTGATTTCAAAATCAAATTCGTTTATGCAAAACTATCAACCCCAATAAAAGCAATCATTCAAACCTCTAATCATAGATACGATATTGCAGACAAAACCTCTGCATATAAAACATACAAAACAAGCGTTCTAAGAACTGTAACAGTTAACGGCAAAGTAATTCCACTTCTTAATAATGACAAACAAGCAACATTTGAAAACCAGAATTTAACACTTGCTGAACTTGTTCAAAACGAGGTTTCAAAATATGATGTTTGTATTTTGAAAAATGGCGCATACATCCAAAACAAAATTTTTGAATATCTTGAAATCCTCGCAGATGCTCAAACAAGAGATGGAACGGCTATGAAGAATGCATACTATTTGCTAGACTTTATCAACAACTTCGCTAAAACAGATTTCTTCATAAACTATGCAAGTTCAATAACCTCCCATGCAATTGAAACTTATCAATTCTTCACTTCTGCCACAGCGTCTATCACAGAATCACTTATCAGGGCAACTTTCAGTTATGACAATTCTGTTACGGCAAGCACCCTTTCAAGTGTTCTTGATGCAATGAAAGCAAACTACCTTATTCCACAAAACTTCACAATGGCAGACCTGTTTACTATTCAAAGAATCAACCTCTTCTCATACTACACTGGAACGCAACTTGATAAAGATGCAATTAATAACTACTTTGACAACAAGAATCCACACAATTTATTTACTGGTTATACCTATACTCTTAATGGGGAAACATTCACATATGATCAAGGTTCATCAACAAAATTCCTTGATCTCTCAGTTGCCCCAAATGACATGTGCATTATGGTAACAAAACTATCATTAAAATATCAACATCAACAAAACTTAGAAACAAATAGAGATGGCTCAGTTAAAAACGCAATTAAACCTTATCTATATTATAACCAAGCATCAATGTCTTTTGAAGATGAAAAGAATATTGGCCGATTCATTTATACGAGCAAAAACACAGTTGAAGAAGAAATAACCAACAAACTTGAAATAACAACTTGGCAGAAATTCAGAAACATCTTATCCGCAATCTTCAATCAAAGACACCAATATGATGACACCTATGTTGACAACCTAGTTTCAACTTGGGCGCCAACCGCTAGTAGCCTTAACAGCCTTGAAAGCGTGGTTTCTGTTTTAACAATAGATCCTAATAGCAGATTGCCAGTTCTAGACCTTGATTGGGAAGGTGAACGCCCAAGCAGTGAGGTTGCAAGAACAATAACAACAATAGCCGCCGCTGCTGTTGTGGCTGCTTCAATCATTGCCGTTGGAATTGCAACAGGTGGTTCAGCTGCTCCCGCAGAAGCCTCTCTTGCCGTAAAGATCTTCGCAATTCTTAAGTCTTCATCTACCATCGTATTAACCGGTACTGTTGTTGGTGGAACAATAGGCTTGACAATTCTGCTGACTGTTGATTTTGCAACTGAGTGGTTCTACAATGTTAATTGGCAACACTTAAATAAGATAACTTAAACAGGAGTTCAAATATGAAAAACATAATGAAAAAAACAAGTTTAATAATTCTAGTTATTTTGGCATTTACGTTATTTTGTGCGCAGGTCGGTTTCAAAACTGGCCTGCCGGCTTATGCCGAAACACCAAACAACGAAGCTATGCTCCTGTTTGAGCCAACTTTAATTGCCTCATCTGGAAACAATTTATATGTTTATGATAACCAGAAAAGCGAAATCAAATGCTATGATAAATCCAACTATGAAGTTGATGCAGATAAAACCATAACAGACGTGTCTGGATGCTTGAAAATGTCTGTTGCTGGCGACTTTTTGTTCGTGCTTGTTGAAGAAGACTCTTCAACTTCTATTGTGGCATATAACACACAAACGAAAGCAAAAACAAGCATCAGCATTGATCAAATTCAAAATTGTTTCAGTTGCTTTGCCGAGCAAGTTGATGAAAACACAATTCTTGTTTTTGCAAGCAAATATACTGGAACAAAAAATGTTTTTGAAGTTCTGACGCTTAAAAATGATGGTTCTAGTTGGCAATTCTTAGAAACATATATTGAATGCAATCTTGACACAGAAACTGCAAAACTAACTAGCTTTGTTATAACTGACAACACCCTTGCTGACCACCTCACCATTGTTTTCTCAAGCGGAACTCAAATATACAAATTCTATTTGCCATACACTGAAGGGCAAAAAACAACTTATGCCCTTTCATCGCTCACTTCTGTTGCCCTTTCAATTAAATCTTTGGAAGTGTTAACATATAGCGATGAAATACACTTGGCCGTTATTGAAAGTTCAAAAATTGAGGTCTATAAGCAAACAGTTGGTGCCGATTCATTATCTCTTACGCTTAGCATAAGCCAAAACCAACAGGTTTCAGGCTATAATGATTTTTGCTCCAACGGCTCATCACTATTTGCAACAAATGCAACTGGCAGGTATATAACAAAATTTGATTTTGCTAAATCTGGCGATAATTATCTTCTTTCTTCTTCAAACGCAATAGAAAACCCAGAGCCAACACTAACCCCTCTTTCGGCAGAAAACCTTGAATATTATGTTGCAAATAAAAACACGATAATAACAGATAGCCCATATTCTCAAACTCCGCTTGAGGAAATTGAAAACGGAACAAAGGTTGTTCGTGTTGCAACTATCTCTTTTGATAGCCAACCACTAACGGAATACTATTATTGCCTTCTTTCTTTGGCCGAGAAAAACGTTTATGGCTATATCCCATCTGCTGACCTTGATGAACTTGAAAGTCGTGCGCCAGCAAAAACACGAGTGTCTATTAATTTGGGGGCGCATCTCTATAAACTTCCAACAAGGCATGTTGAAACCACTGGCGCCGTTCAGAACGGAATTCTGTTTGATTTTGACCAAATCACTGATGTTGTGGTTTTGTCTGGTGCAATCAACAACTATACAACACCAAACGCTACTTTCTATCTTATTAAAACATCAGACAATAAAATTGGTTTCGTTGAAACAGACAAGGTTTATATTTCTAATGGCTCACAAAATATGATTCGCAACAACGCAACCCTTACCGTTCGCTCTTCGGTTTATGAAGAGGAAAACGGAACAAAAGTTATTGATGTTCTTAATAAAGACACCAGGGTTAGAATTGATGACAACCAAAGCACAAATGCAAAATACCTTAGAATAACTTATAATGCTGCCGATGGAACTGAAAAAACAGGCTATGTTCTTGCATCAAACTTAAAGCGAGATGCTTGGTCTGTTATGCAAACAATAGGTTTAATCCTTGTTGCGGTTAATGTTGTTGTGTTGGTTGTTTTATATGTGATACGCAAACGCATTAACCACGATTAATTTATGTTATTTTGTTGTTAGTATAATTTGCATTATGGTGAAATTATATTGCAAATTTGAAACAAACAAAAAAGAAACCAACAAGAGTTGGTTTCTTTTTTTATTCCGTATGCATCAAAATGATAAACCAAAGATTGCTTTTTATGGTTTACACTGCTGATGCTGGGTTGCCGGTATAGTTGTCTTTATATGTTTCCATATTCTCACTTGAAAACACGGATTGTTCAAAATCTGCAAGCCCAATACTACTTATTGAAATTTCATATGCTGTTCGAGTTTCAACCGCCCCGTCTTCAAGTTTCTTTTGGTAATTTCGGCTTTGAATTCGCCCAATTAATTCAACTTTTTCGCCAACCTCAAGCCCCATTGAAAAACGCGCATTTCTTCCCCATGCAATGCAAGGAAGATAATCGCTTTTATTATATGCACGATTCACCGCAATCAAAAGATCGCTTATTTCTCGTCCAAATGGCGTTGTCCTATATATTGGATCTTTGCAAATATATCCAGTCAGGGTTATCTTGTTTATTTCTTCGCAAGATTTGGGGTCAAGACGCTCCCTAACAAACATTGTAAGCATTAACTTGCTTTTGTCGCCAACAAGCTTGTTATAGCTTCTAAATTGGCCGGAAAATGCAACTTCTGTTCCATCAGTAACATCTCCCATTAATCTTTCACTTATTGTAACTGGGATATAATCAGCCTCACAAGACAGTCTTGAAACCTTAACAGTTAAATTATAAAACCCCTCTCCAAGAACACTATGGCTGAACGTTGGTTCGCCCTGAACCTCTCCTTTTATTATTGCGATATTGTTTTTTTCAAAATTGTTATTCATATTTTCCTCCACTAATTTTTATGTTGCACCCCATTATTATCGATTGTGTATGAATTTTCATAAACCAAGTTGCTCATCTTAACCAAACTATATCCCTTGCTTTTAATCATTCCAATAAGTTCAGGCAATGCCTCAACAATATGGTCTGAGTTGTTATGGCAAAGAATTATTGCTCCATCATCTAGCCCCTGCTCAACCCTAGTTAAAATTTGAGAGGCTGAAAGGCCTTTCCAATCAAGCGTGTCAACACTCCATTGAATTGTTTGGAGCCCAAGATTAGATGCCGTTTGAAGAAGTAAGTTATTATAATCTCCATATGGTGGCCTAAAAAACCTCACTTTTTGGCCCGTTATGGCGGAAATTTTGCCACACGAGGTTGTCAGTTCGTTTTCCATTTGAACAGCGCTTAATTTGCTCATCTGCGGATGCGTTTCACTATGAGTGCCTATATCAAAACCAGCATCATAAATTGCCTTAACCTTGTCTGGATTGGCATCAACCCAAAATCCAACCAAGAAGAAAGTAACTTCTATATTATTCGCCTTGCAAATCTCAATAATCTGGTTGGTTTTATCTGACCCCCATGCAGCATCAAAAGAAAGAGCAACTTTTTTTTCGCTTGTTTCAACACAGTAAATCGGAACCGATCTAGCCGTATAACCAAAATAAACCGATTGAGTTTTGGTTATTGTAAACAATCCAAAAAGCATAATGCCAACCAAAAAAACCGCAACAATAACCTTCATTGGTCTTAGATTAACGCTACAAATCTTCATAATGTGTTTGCTCCTCAATTTTAGAATACATATGAAAAATACTTGGCAGAGAATTATGCAAATTTTATGGCATTTTTGCCAAATATTGCCAATAATTTTGTAAAAACAAAATTACAAACCTGCTCAATTCTATGAAACAAAAATGAAAATTATAACAAAAAAAGCACCCTTTTAAGGTGCTTAATTTTTTTATTTTTTTATGGCGCTGGTGTTATATCTTCAAAGTCTGTGAATTCAACGCCATCAATCATAATTGATGTTATTTCTGAAGCTGTTGAGTCTGTATAATAATTCTTTGTTGAGTCTTCGTTTTGCAAGTTCAAAACAACCCTTTTTGAAATTGTTTTAGCCCCAAGCGTAACAGCATAGTCTGCATAGCAAAGAACGTTTGACAAGTTTGGCAAAATTGTTGAGCCACTTAATATCTGATACTTGATTGAAACATCACTGGCACCAAACTGATATGCCCATATTTTTAGGTGCGTTGTTTTGCCCTCATATGAAAGCGAAAGGCTAACCGCTCTGGTTGTTGGGGAAACAACTTTAAGTGTTTCACTATTTATGCAACCAGGGAATTGGGAAATCATTGAGTTTTCAACTTTAACAATCTCAACGGTTTTATCACTTTTTTCAACAGATATTTCAAAATTTGACAGGTCAAGCGTCTGCCCAACTTCAACATATAGAACATAATTTGACTTAACGTTAAGTGAAATCCCCTCAGCAACAACAGTTGCGACCGTTCTGGACCCATACATCATAAATAAGACTACACCCGCCACCGCATATAGCAGAGCAAAGAATATGCTTGCAATTGAAAGAGTTTTTGAATCTTTATATACCTTAACACTGCCCTTCTTTGAGAAGTCTAAGTTGAAATCTTCGGTGTTAAATACGTTTTGCTCATCATTAACAAAACCAGACTCTTCACTTTGGAATTGCCCAACATTTGTTTCTCTGCGTGTTCCATATTTTGTTGAAAGTTGTTCAATTCTGTTTTTGCCATTAATTCCGGCAGCTGAATTGTCTAAGAATCTATATTTGAAATAATCAAGTTTGGAAATGGCCTGAGGTTGTTGTTCTTCTTTTTCTTCTGTTTGTTCTTGCTCTGGCTGAGATTGCTCGCCCTGATCTTCTGTTTCAGATTCTGTTTCATTATTTTCTGATTCTAGGGTTTCTGGCTCCTCGGCTTCATTGAGAGTCTCTTGTTCGGTCTCTTCTTCATCCGCCTTCTTATTTTCTAGTTCACTATCAAGTTCGTCTATATAGTTGTTGAAATCATCAACATCTTCATCTGCTTCTTCTTCGGTCTGCTGGTCTTGCTTATTCTCCTCTTCTTCGGCTTGTTCGTCTGCCTCTTCATCCAGAGCATCAAGCAAATCATCAAAATCTAAATCGGAATAATCCTTTTTAGGTTTACCTTCATCCTCAGTTTTGTCTGCTTCTGAATCTTTTTGCTTACGAGTCCAACTACGTGAAGCAAAATAGTTAAAAGTTTTAAGCTTCTTTTGGGAATCCTCATCATCGTCTTTTGTAGGCTCTTGTTGAGTTTGTTGGTTTGTGTTTTGTGGCATTTGACCAAAGCCAAACGCAAACCCACCATTTTGCCCATCGGCACCAGGCATTTGATTATTCATTGGATATCCATAGTTATATGGCATTGCAACAAAGAACTGTGGAACATAAGGATATGGATATTGCCCATAAGGATTCTGTTGCTGGTCAGCCTCCCCATTTGGGTTTTGTTGAGGATATTGTGGAGGCATCATTGGCATATATGGAGGATAAACCGGATATTGCTGAGGAGCATTTGGCTGAACTGCACTATTGTTGTTTTGTTGCTCTTCAACTACATTTTTGTTTAAGGTATCTAGCTTTGCATCTTCCTTCTTCGCTTCTTTTTGTGGTTTCTCTTTTGTTGTCTTTTTAGCTGGTTTTGAATTTTTTTCAAGGTTTTTTATCAATCCAGACACTGAAAATGCACCATTTTGAGAAGTTGCCTTTGGCTTTTCTTGAGGCTGTTGTTTTTGAACTTTTTTAGGTTCCTTAACTTTTTGCGCTTCAAGTTTTTGCATTGAACTTAACAGCTTATTAAGAGAAAAAGTATTCTTGTTTACAGAAACAGCAGAAGATTTTCCTTCTGCTTTTGCTCCAATTCCCGATACTTTTCCCTTCATTATTTTATCCATAAACCTGCTTTGTTTTTAGTTTCCCCTGCAAGTGAGCATAATATGCCAATTTAATTTCACAATAAGTATAGCAAATAAAAAAAATGCGGTCAAATAAAAAGCGAATACAATTAAGTATTCGCTCAAATATTTTATTAAACTTAAACGTTAATTTTTCTGAAATATGCTCCGGCAAGTTCTTTGCCTTCAAGGCTAAGTTTCCTGCCCTTAGATCCACAGGTGTCTTCAACAATGGCTGTTTCACTGATTGCAGAAAGGGTTTCGTCTGTTCCTTCAGCAATAACTTCAATATTGTTGCTTTCCACAACTGCCCCAACAATCTTTGAACCAGTTGTTTGTGGTTTAAGATCATAAATCTTAACACCTTTTCTATATCTTGCAGTTTCTGGAATTTCGCCAGTGTTAACCTTCTTTGCATACGCCTTATCCGTAAGCAAAATAACATAAACACCCTTCTTTGCTTGGCCAATGAACACAACTTCATCACCATCATTAAGGTTAATTCCCTTAACACCGCCCGAAATTCGCCCTTGAACTGGGATGTCATTTTTGAGAGCATTAAGCGCCATACCATTCTTTGTTACAAAGAAGATCGTTGTGTCTGGTGTGTCTGGCTCAATTCTAACAACCTCATCACTATCTTTCATCTTAATTGCCTGATAAGCAGACTTCAAAAGTGTGTATTCACTATACTCAGTCTTCTTGATCATTCCGTCTTTTGTGAAAAACAGCAATGAGCCTTCAGGCATTTTTTCTGGTATTTCAAGAACATAAACAGGAATCTCGTTTTTCTTTGCTTCACAAAGATCCCTAAGTTCTGTTCCCTTGTCTTTCCACTTACATTCTGGAATCTGCGCAACATCAATCTTAAACGCATTGCCAAGGTTGGTGAATATCAAAATCTTTTTGTCTGTTGAGGTTTTAGTTAACGTTCTATATATTTCGCCCATTCCACTTCTCTCGCCAAAGGTTTTGGTTGCAGAAGCAAAATATTTGCTCGTCATAAACTTAACGAAACCATTTTCCGTTGTTGCAACAACGCCACTTACAACTGGTTCAGTGTTATCCGTTGCCGCAATATTAAACTCATCAAGGCTCTTGATTATGATTGATTTTCTTGGGTCTTTGTATGCCTTTTTAATTTCAAGCATCTCATTCTTAACAATATCTAGTTGAAGTTTCTTTGAGCCTAAAACAGCCGTGAGTTCAACAATCTTCTTTTCAAGTTCTGCAAGTTCGGTTTCAAGTTTGTATATTTCAAGACTAGTCAGTTTTGCCAACCTTAAATCCAAAATTGCCTGGGCTTGTCTGTCACTCAAATCAAATCTAATTCTAAGCGCTGTTTTTGCTTCACTTGGGCTTCCAGATTTTTTAATAATCTTAACAACTTCATCAATGTTCTTAACAGCAATAACAAGGCCTCTTAAAATGTGCGCACGTTCTTTGGCTGCATCAAGGTCAAATTTTGTTCGGCGATAGATAACCTCACGTTGATAATTAACGTAATACTCCAAAATCTTGATTAATCCCATTTGCTGTGGTCTGCCATCAGCGATAGCAACCATATTAATTCCAAATGATGTTTCAAGTTGGGTGTTCTTAAACAATACATTCAAAATCTTTTCAGCATCATAGTCTTTCTTAACTCTAACAACAGCACGCATACCCTGCCTGTCGCTTTCATCCAGGATTTCACTAATTCCGGCAAGTTCATCTTTTTTGCTCTCGCTAAGTTCCAAAATCTTTTGAAGAAGAACAGCTTTATTAACCTGATAAGGCAATTCTGTTATGACAATATTCTTTTTATCATTGGCAATGTTTTCAATATGCACTTTTGCGCGAATTGTGATTTTTCCCTTACCGGTTTCATACGCTTTAACCAAATCATCACCGGCTATAATATATCCACCCGTTGGGAAGTCTGGTCCCTTAATCTTTTTCATCATCTCGCCAAGTGTGATTTTTGGATCATCAATAAGAGCAACTGCCCCATCAATAACTTCGCCAAGGTTGTGCGTTGGAATGTTTGTTGCAAGGCCAACGGCGATTCCGCTTGCACCATTAACCAAAATATTTGGGAATCGGCAAGGAAGTGTTACTGGCTCTTTAAGGGTGTCATCAAAGTTCAATGTCCAATCAACAGTTTCCTTATCCAAATCTCGCAAAATTTCAAGTGCAAGTGGTGCCATTCTTGCTTCAGTATAACGCATGGCAGCGGCATCATCACCATCAACAGAACCAAAATTTCCGTGGCCATCAACCAAAACGGCGCGCATATTAAAGTTCTGTGCCAACCTAACCATCGCATCATAAACACTTGTGTCACCGTGTGGGTGATATTTACCCAAGCATTCACCAACAATTCTTGCAGATTTTTTGTGTGGTTTATCTGGAGTTATCCCAAGTTCACTAAGAGTGAACAATATTCTTCTTTGAACAGGTTTAAGCCCATCTTCAACACGAGGAAGCGCACGATCCAAAATAACATGTTCGCTATATGGAAGCATTGAATCGTGAATAACTTGTTCAATAGGCTTGTTGAACATATCCTTTGCAAAAACAACTTCTCCGCCCTTTTTACTTGTTCTGCGTGCTAAGTTTTCCTTTTCTTCGTTTTGTTCGTCTTTATCAAATTCGCTCATATCTTTCTCCGTTAATGTTTATTGCTTGTTGAATTCATTTCAAAACTAATCGTCTTTCTTTGTTGCCTTAAAATCATCTATCTTATTGAAATCGGCATTATCGCTGATATATTGTTTTCTAGACTCAATGTCATCACCCATCAAAATGGTTATCATCTTTTCAGCCTCAGTTGCATCTTCAATTGAAACTTGGATAAGACTTCTGCGCTTTGGATCCATTGTTGTATCCCAAAGTTGGTCGTTGCTCATTTCACCAAGCCCCTTATATCTTTGAATGCCATATCCCTTCCCGGCTCTTTCCAAAACCGCAGGAAGTTCAACATCACTATAAACATATTCCTCAAAATCTTTCTTATAAACTTTATAAAGCGGTGGCATACCAATAAACACATGGCCCTCGGTTATAAGTTCACGCATGTATCTATAGAAGAACGTTAACAAAATTGCCCTGATATGTGCACCATCTTGGTCAGCATCTGCAAGAATAATAACCTTGTGATACTTCAAGTTTTCAAGGTTGAAATCCTCTCCAATTCCAGCATTAAGAGCCGTGATTATTGTGCGAATTTCCTCGTTTAATAGAACTTGGTCAATGCGTTTCTTTTCAGCATTGAGAGGTTTTCCCCTAAGTGGCAAAATTGCCTGGAAACTTCTATCTCTTGCTTGCTTTGCTGTTCCGCCAGCGCTCTTACCCTCAACTATAAAAAGCTCATTGTTTGCATAATTCTTGCCCGTACAAGATGCAAGTTTACCAACCAAACTAGCCCCATCAAGCGCATTTTTCTGCCTTGTTATTTCCTTTGCTTTTCTTGCAGCCTCTCTAACCTTTGCGGCGCCAAGAGCTTTATCAAGAATAATGCCCAAAGTTTTTTTGCTATTTTTTGTGTTGAAATAATCTGAAAGTCCATCTGAAACAACGGCTTCAACAGCAGGTTTTGCTTCAGGGTTGCCAAGTTTTGTTTTTGTTTGACCTTCAAACTGAACACTCTTCATTTTAACAAGCAAAACAGCAGTGAGCCCCTCTTTGAAATCGTCACCAACAAAGTTCTGGTCTTTTTCTTTCAAAACGCCAGTTTTCCTTGCCCAATCATTAAGAACCTTGGTTAGCGCACTTCTGAGGCCAACCTCGTGGGTTCCGCCCTCACTTGTTGGGATGTTATTAACATAACTGAAAACATTGTCGGTATAAACATCAGTGTGTTGAATTGCAACTGAAACTTTAATTCCGTTTTTTTCACCCTCTATCAAAATTGGATCTGGATACAGCGAATTTTTGCCTTCGTTCATATATTTAACAAAGTCAACAATTCCACCATCATATTTATAGGTTACGCAAGTTGCTTCAATCGCACCTTTAAGACGGTCATCAATCAAATCAATTTCAATGCCTTTATTGAGGAACGCAAGTTCTTTAAGGCGCTTTGAAATGGTTTCAAAATCAAACTCAACGGTTTCAAAAATGGTGTTATCCGGCATAAACGTAACTTTTGTTCCGCTTTTAACAGCCTTGCCAACTTCAGCTAGTGGTGCCACTGGAACACCGCCATGAACCTTTCCGTTTTTTGTTATGGTTTCAAAACGCATTGCATATTTCTTTCCGCCCCTGCAAACTTCAACGGTAAGCCACTTTGAAAGTGCGTTAACAACAGAAGCTCCAACACCATGAAGCCCCCCTGAATATGCATAGTTTTCATTATTAAACTTTCCGCCAGCGTGAAGTTTAGTATAAACAACTTCAACAGCGCTGATTTTAAGCGTTGGATGAATATCAACAGGAATGCCACGTCCATTATCCTCAACCGTTGCCGAACCATCCGGATTAAGAGTAACAATAATTCGATCACAATACCCGTTTGCCGCCTCATCAATGGCGTTGTCAACCAACTCCCAAATTAAATGATGAAGACCTTTTTGACCCGTTGTTCCAATATACATTCCTGGGCGAAGCCTAACGGCATCAAGCCCCTCTAAAACTTCAATATCTTTTGCTTCATAACTTTTGTGTTCTGCCATATAACCCTTCCTATGTTTTTCTGCTTATATAGTTCAGTATAACAAAATTTACACCCCTTAGCAAATAAAAAACCGCCTTGCGCCCATTTTTTCTAGCAAAAATCGCTACAAAAATATTTTTAAGACAAGTTTCATAAACTAATAAAAATATAAAATGGAGAAATTACAATGTATAACACAATCGTTTTAACAGGTGGCGGAACAGCAGGCCACGTTACCCCCAACCTTGTTGTTGCAAAAGAACTCAAAAAGTATTTCAAAAACATATACTATCTTGGCTCAACCAGCGAAATGGAAAGGAAAATTATTTCACAAGACCCTGCAATTAAGTTCTATTCCATCCCAAGCGTAAAACTGATAAGAGGAAAGTTTTTCCAGAATCTTTTAATTCCTTTCAAACTTATCAATGCAATAAGGGCCGCAAAACACCATCTCAAAGAGATTAAGCCTCAAATCATTTTCAGCAAAGGTGGTTATGTCAGTGTTCCTGTCGTTTTGGCTGCAAAAAAGCTTAACATCCCTGTTGTTTGCCATGAAAGCGACCTTTCTTGCGGCCTTGCCAACAAAATATGTGCAAAAAGCGCAAAAGCAGTTTGCACCACTTTTGAAAAAACTGCCGAGAAATTTGGCAATAAAGGCGTTTATACCGGAAGCCCCAACAACCTAATAAAGCCATTATCAAAAGATGAAGCTAAGTTAAAGCTAGGCATCAAAACGACAAAGCCAATTCTGCTTATAACCGGTGGCAGTCTTGGAAGCCAAGCCATCAACGAAGCATGTTTCAATGTTGCAAAAGCCCTTGTTAAGCAATTTTATGTTGTCCACGTTGTTGGCAAAGGCAATCTTAACAAACCTCTGCTTTCCCTTGCATCATATAAACAGATTGAGTTTTCAACTCAAATGCCAACCTTGATGATGGCAAGCGATCTAGTGATCAGCCGAGCAGGAAGTAACACCATTTTTGAACTTGCAACCCTTCAAAAGCCGATGCTTCTTATCCCCCTCCCAAAAGGCTCAAGCAGGGGCGACCAAGTTGAAAATGCGGAATATTTTGCGAATAAAAAATTTGCCCTTGTTTTACCGCAGGCAAACCTTAACAATCAAACGTTGCTTTCATCTTTATCGCAACTTCAAAATGAAGCGAGCAAACTATCATCAACACTTAAAAAAGCAAATTTCAAAAACGGAACAGACGCTATTGTTAAAACGATTATAAAACACGTTAATTAATCTCTTCGTCTTCTTTTGCATGGCTCATGCCCGTAACATAATCAATAGGCAGCGCAAAAACCAAGCCCCTCGCTCGGCTTTTATAGTCAACAGCTTTATAAGCATTTTCAATAACTTCCATAACAATATCTGTTGGCGTAACAATCATAATAACTTCGTTTTCTGGGTTAACAGTAAGC
Organism: Clostridia bacterium; assembly: GCA_017444895.1. GTDB lineage: Bacteria > Bacillota > Clostridia > Christensenellales > UBA1242 > UMGS2070. The sequence goes on along the minus strand of JAFSVR010000048.1, from coordinate 954 downwards.
CCAAAGAAGCTTCGTTGGCTTTCCCCCGCTCCCGTTCCAGACAAAACCACAGCCCCTTTTGCGCCCGCAGATTTTGCCATGTTTATTACTTCCCCACTATATCCTCTTGCAACAACTGCAACAACGAGTTTATAGTCGTCTTTATCAAAAATGTCGTCATATTTTTTCATATAACTATCCCCCTAAATGAATAATGCCTTTGCGCCCAGATACCCTGAAATATCAATGCTGAACGCCTTGCCATTACCCTTTTTATATAGTTCATATTTTTTGCTGATTTCACCAATTATTTCCTCAGTGTCTTCACTCCTTGCTGTTGCAAAAACAACAATGCACGGATCATTGTTCCCGCTCACAACTTCAAACATTGAACTGTGGCTCACACCCTTTGCAGGAATAGCACTAAGCACCCTTCCGCCAAGCGCCAAAACATCTTCCCTGACGCCCATTTCAAGATGTCTTTTAACAATAAAGACGCACATATTAAGGTCATTAACATTTTTCAGCAAAAACTTTTTTGGTGCTTTGCTTTTAAGTTCTTTTGACGGCATCTGCCTGCCTCCTTTTTTTATTCTTGGCATTTTGCCATTCTTTCTTTAGCATGTCTGTTTGAGATAGCATGCCAATATCGTATGCGATCCTGAGGGCGCGTCTTTCACTGCGCTTCTCAATAGCGTAAATCTTAATCTTATACACAATACCCAAAGTTTCAAGAACAAGAATTGGCATCAAACTTACAAGTGCAATAACGCCAAAACCTCCAGTTCCTGAAGCAAGCCCAATCATAAGAGGCAAGACAAACGCTGAACTTATTGGCCCGCTGGCAACGCCACCTGAATCAAACCCAATTCCAATGAAAACCGGTGAAGAGAAAAGCATTAACAGCATTGCAAGAAGATACCCGCCAACAATGATATAGTTGAAGTTAATGTTAAGCATGATTTTAACAGCACT
>JAFSVR010000047.1 GCA_017444895.1 Clostridia bacterium | reverse complement strand
TTCTTTGTTGTCAAGGTTAAAGTGCATGTCATGTAATTGTAAATATTAAGATGACAACGACAACCTATGACAATGGCATAATATCCGTTTTGTTGGCTGATTAAGAGAGAATAAAAAACACTCTAACTTTTTCAAGTTAAAGTGTTAATTATTTGGCTAGTTTCAACTTCTTGCGCCTAAGCGTGCTTTTTTTTATTTTCGTTTTGAATCTTTATCAACACCAATACTCTTGCCTGGAAGCCCAATTGGATTTTCTTGATTATATTTTTTCTGCGCATTAAGATATTCTTCACTTTCCAAAATGCTTTTTGTCTTCTCTTCAACATTGGCGTGGTTTTTCGTCCATGTGTTAAGGCGAATATTGTCATAGATTATAAAAGCAACAAACATAAGAACAATATGCAAGCTTCCTGTTTGTAGCCCATATAAAAGTGCTCTTGTTGCCCAAAGTGATGCAACGCCAATCATAGCAATCAGCCTAATAACAAAATATTCTGGGGTTCGTTTGAGCATTAAATACAAACTAACACAAAGCATAACCGCTGAGAGCGTGTCAAATATAACTAGAACCTCGCCCGTCCATATTCTTGCAAGAAAATAGCTTCCAACAGCAAGGCAAATGGCAACAATAACAAGGGCAATTGTTTCATGTGTTTTAAGTTTGTTTTGAGCCCCAACAATTTCCTTTGTTTCAGGCTTTTTGAAAGCCTCTTTAAGTTGAATGAACAAATAAAACAAAGACACCAGAACGCCATTAACTGCAAAGCCATTAGTATAGCAATAAAAGGCATATAGCCCGCTCCATAAAACTGCAATAATAACATCTAATAATCTGTTTATGTCATTGAGAAACAAACTTAAAAGCCCAACTTCCAAAATTGTTAAAGATATCCAACTTTCAACATTAAAAAATGACATCAAAACCGCAACTAATGTGAAGATCAGGGCTAAAACTATCTCGTTTCTAAAACTTCGTTTTTCAACAGTCTTTTCTGTTTTATCCATTGTTTTCTCCTAAAATGCAAATTGCTGTTTAAGATCTTTAACCAGCTTTTTGCCGTATTTATGGCCATATTCAAGCGATTGCTCCAAATATTTAAGACTCATTGGATCGCCCTCTTTTTGGTGCATATCAACAAGCATATTTGCTTCCATCATTTCCTCATGGCTGATAGCATAGTCGCTCATATACAAAACCCTTAAAATAACCTTGCCATATTTATCAATGTCGTCTTTCCCCATCTTCCTTGTTGCACCAACGCAATCAATGCCAACAACATATTCTGCTCCAAGTTTTTTTGCTAGCCTAACAGGAACACGGCAAAGAGGCCCACCATCAACATATAGCGTTTCATTATATTCAAAAGGTCTAAAAACGCCAGGAATTGAAAAACTTGCACGCATTATATCTGTCAGTTTACCAGTTGTTAAGTAGTCTGTTTTTGCTGTAAGCAAATTGGTTGCAACTGTGCCAAATTTTATCTTGCACTTTTCAACGCTGTTTTCAACTCCAAACATCTTCATCGCCTTTTCAAGCTGAGCAACCGCCTTGTTCCCCTTAACAGAGCCAAGCCCACCAAAGCCAATATCAATTATTGAAGAAATTTTGAGTTTTTTGCAAAAATCTTCCATTTGTTTTGTTGTTGCTCCGCCGGCAAACATACCGCCAATAACGGCGCCAATAGAAGAGCCAGTTATGCAATAAATTGGAATTTTTGCCTTAACCAGCTCATCTAAAATCCCAATATACGCAATCCCCAAAGCCCCACCAGAACCAAGAGCTAAACCAATTTTTGGAACGCTTTGCATTAAAAATTTCCCCTCGCATAAATTTTACTATGTTTCATATTAATAATACATTATTGCTAAAAAAAAGTAAAACAAATAAGTTGAGCCTAAAAAAATTATTGCCATATTTTCTATCCTCTATAATATTAGCAATAATTCTACTTTTAATAACCAATCCTCAAAAATACACATCATCTGTTATCAGCGGTTTTTTGCTCTTTGCCAACTGCGTTTTTCCAGGGCTTTTCCCCTTCCTCATATTAACCAAAATTTTAACTGACTTGAAAGTTGCAAACAGACTATCAGCCCGCCTTCAAAACCCAATGCAAAAGGTTTTCAAAATCCCGGGAATCGCGTGCTATATCTTTCTTATGGCCGCCCTTTGCGGATATCCAATAGGCGCAAAAATCACGGCAGACTTAGAGCAAAACGGAATAATAAACAAATCTCAAACAATGAAGGTCCTTTCTCTCTGCGCAGTTTCTGGGCCAATGTTCACCATTGGTGCCATTGGAAGCGCAATGTTTGGAAGCGTTAAAATCGGGGCAATTATCTATCTAGCACACATCCTATCAAGTCTGCTTTTTGGGTTCATATATTGCAATCTAAAATCAAAAGATTTCTCTCAAAATCCACCACAGCAAACCACCAATTATATTGTTAATTATGACACATTGCTTTCAAACAGCGTTTACGGAGCAATAAGTTCAATTCTGATTGTTGGGGGATACATAACAATCTTTTTTATGCTGATTGAAATGGTTTCTGCAACACACATATTATTCCCTCTTGAAGCCTTTTTCAAAGCAATATTTGGTATTTTGAAAATTAATCAAAACCTTGCCCAGCCTTTCTGCCACGGATTGCTTGAAATCACGCGAGGTATAAACGAAATTTCAAAATTTTCTACTACGCCAATAACAATCTCATTATCTGCCGGTCTTGTTAGTTTCAGCGGGCTTTCAATAATTCTGCAAAGCCTTGCATTTGCTGGCAAAAGTGGATTGAAATTTGGTGGATTTATTTTGCAAAAATTCTTCAACGCAATCATAACAATTCTCATATGCTACGCATTATGTTTGTTTTTGATATAAAAAATAGGCTTCCGCCTATTAATCTTGCTTTTTCTTATTAAGTGTTCCGCCTGCAAGTTCTTCACGATTGTTCTTAACAACTCTCAAATTACTCGCAAAATAGTCTTCAACTGATTTAAGCATTCTGTCTATATTCTCTTTTGTTGAAGAATATAGTTGGTTGCATTTTTTATTAGCATCTGCAATAAGCGCTTCCGCTTCGGCCTCAGCCTGTTTGGTTATTTTTTCTTCCTTGATAAGGTCTTTTGCTTTAAGGTTCGCATCATTAACAATCTTGTTTGCCGCATCTTGCGCGCTAGACAAAATCTTTTGCTTTTGACTGATAATATATCCCGCCTCTTGAAGCGCTGACGGCAACGCCATCTTTATCTCATCAATAAGACTTAAACATTTTGTTATGCTATCCTTATTCTTCTTGCTCCAAAGAAAACCTCTTTGACTAACAAGTTCATCTCTTAATTCTTCAATCTTATCATTTAATGCCATCTACACACTCCTAAACCTTATAAAATCTATCGCAACAGAGCCATAAACCTTGCTTTTTTCCATTATACAGTTCTTTGGGAGAGGTTGTAAACTTTTTTTTGAACTATGCTCAAACACAATTAGTGCATTTTCATTCAACATATTCATTTTTGAAAGCAACAACACCGCTTTTTCACCATAATCGCTATCATATGGCGGATCAAGAAAAACCAAATCAAACTTCGTTTTAAGACGCATCAGTGCATCATAATAATCACTTTCAACAATTTCAAAACCATCATTAATATTTCGAAGATTAGTTTTAAGATATTTTATCGCATCTTTTGAAGAATCACAAAAATAAACCTTCTTTGCCCCCCTGCTTAAACACTCAATTCCAAGTGCACCAGAACCAGCAAAAAGATCCAAAACAACCTTGCCCTCAACCTCGTCTGCAATAACACAAAACAAACTTTCTTTAACTCTTGCAAGGGTTGGTTTTGTTTCAAAACTAGGCTGACTGACAAGTTTCCTGCCCTTATATTTTCCAGTTATTATCTGCATATATTAATTATATCACACACCTTTTGCTTTGCGCAACAAATAAATTAGAAGTTAAAAGTGAAGAGTGAAAAAAGGCTCAAAAAAATTCCACGCAGGAGTTTACTTGCCGTAAATGACTTTGTGGAAATCTTTTTAGAAACGCACTTAGGCATCAAATTTGGAAGTTTTTATAAAGCGTTGGTATAAACAACCTGCACATCATCCAAATCTTCCAAAGCGTCTTTCAACTTTTCAATTGATTCTGCTTTTGCCTCGTCAAGTTCTATATTGTTGCTTGAAACATATTCAACACCACTTGAAACTATTGGAAAACCCGCTTCTTCAAATGCCTTAACCGCCGTGTGAAAATTCTCTGGAAGAGTATAGACAACATATCCATCATCTTCGCTGACAACGTCATCAGCACCATTATCAAGGGCAAGCATCATAACATCATCTTCGCTCACGCCATCTTTTTGCTCAAGCATGATAACGCCCTTTTTATCAAACATATACATAACGCTTCCGGTTGTTCCAAGGCTTCCGCCATGCTTATCAAACAAATGACGAACATCGCTTGCTGTTCTGTTTCTGTTATCTGTTAAGCATTCAACAATAAACGCAACACCATTGGGGCCATAACCTTCATAGGTTATTGCATCAAAATTATCGGTGTTGGTTGCACCGCTTGCTTTTTTGATTGAACGTTGGATAGTGTCATTTGGCATATTGTTTTGCTTTGCCTTTGCAATGGCATCATATAGTTTGCTGTTGATGGTTGGATCTGGACCACCCATTTTAACTGCAACAGCAATTTCTCTTCCAATTTTAGTGAAGACTCTGCCACGTGTTGCATCTGCTTTATCTTTTGTTGCTTTTATGTTATGAAACTTACTATGTCCGCTCATATTATCTCCTTTGCTTGTGAAACTGAATATATTTTACACTATTTGTGTTTATCTGCCAAATATTTTATCTTGAAATTAGAATTTATCTTTTGCAAATTCATACATCATAACACTTGCGCAGACACCAGCATTAAGGCTTTCCATCTCAGAGTTCATTGGAAGGGCAACAATCTTATCTGCCCCACGCAAAATCTCTTCACTTGCGCCATTTGCCTCATTGCATATAACAAGACAATAGTTATCTTGTGGCAAATTTGTTTTGAAAATATTTTTTCCGGCCATATCGGCAACAAAGACTTCTATGCCCTCTTTTTTGCAAACATCTATCAAATTCTGTGTTGAAAGTGGATAAAAATTAGCATGAAAAATTCCGCTTGAAGTTGCCCGAACTGTTTTTGGGTTATATGGCTCAACGGTGTCAAGAAGAACAATATCATTAAACCCTGTTGCAACAGCGGTTCGGATAATTGTTCCCATGTTGCCCGGATCGCTGATTCGATCAAGAACCAAAAACGGCTTACCTGTTGGTCTGAATTCACCACTCGGCTTCATTTCAACCTGAGCCATAATCCCTTGGGGATTAACCGTGTCTGAAATTCGACCAAAAAGTTTGTCTGAAACAACAACCAATTTCCCCTCGTTATTTTGAACGATATCGGCATATTCTTCTTGTTTGCTTTCGCTCACAAAAAGCTTTGTTATGGTTGCTCCACTATAAATTGCTTCACGAACGCATTTTATTCCCTCAACAACATATTCCCCATAGAACTTCCTGAACTTCTTTTCGCTTAGGCTACGAAGAACTTTTATCTGTGGGTTATCTATGCTTGAAATTATATCCATGTTTTTCTCCAAACAAAAAGGCATTGCCTCAGCAACGCCCCAAAAAAATTACTTGCTTGCTTTTTCAATTGCTTCTTTTGCTTGTGTTGCAAGAGCTTTGAAGGCTTCTTTATCAGAAATTGCAAGGTCTGAAAGAACTTTTCTGTTAAGTTCAATTCCGGCAAGCTTTAAGCCGTGCATAAGTTTGCTATATGAAAGACCATATACCCTTGCTTCAGCATTGATTCTTGCAATCCAAAGAGATCTGAAATCACGCTTTTTGTTCTTTCTGCCAACGTATGCATAGTTTTCGCTCTTCATTACGGCTTCACGAGCAACTCTATAAAGAGTTGACTTGCTTCCACGATAACCCTTGGCAGCCTTCAAAATTTTTCTTCTTTTCTTAATGGCATTAACGCCTCTTTTAATTCTCATTGCTATTCTCCTTAATCTTGGCTACCAACCAATTTTTTTATTGTTTTTTCTTGGGTTGTTGAAACATACGCAGTTTGTCTTAATGCTCTTTTGCGCTTTGTTTCCTTTTTGGTTAAGATATGGCGTTTATTTTGTTTTGATCTTTTGATCTTTCCGCTCTTCAAAACGAAGAAACGCTTTTTAGCGGCACTGTTGTTTTTCTGTTTTGGCATTGTTTTTCTCCTTAAAAATTATTTTTGTGTTTTTGGAGAAAGAATCATCAATATGTTTCTTCCTTCAACTTTTGGTTCCTTATCCATAATAGCGTTTGCTTCAACAAGTCCATAGAACTGCAAACAAACCTCTATTCCTTTTTGGAAATAGGCCTGCTGACGCCCCTTCATCCTTAATGCAACCTTAACCTTATTGCCTTGCAATAAGAACTTAGTTGCGTTCTTTGCCTTAACTTCCATATCGTGAAGTTCAATGGTCATTGAAAGTTGAATTTCTTTAAGTTCAACAACCTTTTGGTTCTTTCTGGCTTCTTTCTCACGCTTCATTTGGTCGAACCTAAACTTGCCGTAGTCCATAATACGGCACACCGGTGGAACGGCGTTTGGTGAAATCTTAACAAGATCAAGCTCTTTTTCCTGGGCAATTTTTAGTGCTTCTGCACTGCTCATAATGCCAAGTTGAGCTCCGTCTGGGCCAATGACCCTGATTTCTCTGTCGGTTATTTCACTATTGAGTTGGTTTTCTTGTTTGATAATTGTGTCCTCCTATTGCTCTCACCCTTGGGCAAGAGTTTCACTTAATCAAGCAAAGATGTATTTTTAAGGAAAATAAAAGGCGACTATATAAGCCACCTCAATTTACCAATCTATATCGCCAAAAAGCGAATAAATTTAATAATCAAAACCAAGCAAAATCTTTCATTCATTTGGTGAGAAGTGGTCTTCTTCTTAAAAATACATACATATATTAATTCATTTTTTGTTGATTGTCAAGCGTTTTTCTAAGATTTCTCAGGCCCAACATTTTCTTTTCTTTTTTGAAGTTCAATTTCTGCTTCAAACTTTGCTCTTAGAAAGCCAACAGCATCTGCTTGATAGTTTCTATAGAAAATGTCATCGTCTTCAATATAACTATAAACGAAATCACCTTTTCTGAAAACAAGTGTGAAGTTGCCATCATCATTAGTAAATGTTATTGCAAAACTTTGATAAGTGTTCAAATTTGCTGATTTGTTTATAACCGCTTCTGCCATGTGTCTTGCATCATACAGCAAAGCCTTCATTGTTCCATAAGTTGCAGATGGACTTTGCGCAACAAGTATATTATTGAAATAAACTCTGGAATATTTGTTCTTCTTTATTTCGGTTTTAACGTTGAAAACTTGATCAGCTATTGTATATCTATCAAAAACTTCAACGAGTGAATCACTGTCTTTAAAATTAGTAAATTCCTTGTTCATTCCAATAGGCCCCCTTGTTTTTATGCTGTTTCACGCAAATTCTATCATAGAACTTGTTGTTTGTCAATATGGTTTAATTAAAAAAGCATAGAAAATTTCTATGCTTCTATGTTTATACATTAACCTTGTCTTTAATGTTGTTTTTCATTTCATCAATAAGGGTTTGAAGTGGCAAATCATTAACCTCAACATTTCCTCGTTTCCTTATTGAAACAGTTCCATTATTTGCCTCGTTTTCACCAACGATAACCATGTATGGAATCTTTTGAAGTTGCGCTGAACGAATCTTATAGCCTATCTTTTCAGCACGGGTGTCAACCTCTGTTCTTATTCCAGCCTCTTTAAGTTCTTTTGCAATTTCTTTTGCATATTCTTCACTCTTCTCGCTAACGTTCATAACAATTGCTTGAACTGGTGAAAGCCAAAGTGGGAATGCGCCTGCAAAATGCTCTGTTATAATTCCAAAGAATCTTTCAATAGATCCAAATATAACCCTATGAACCATAATTGGCTCTTTTCTTGAACCATCTGCATCAGTATATTCCAAATTAAACCTCTTTGGAAGCTGCATATCAAGTTGGATTGTTCCACATTGCCAAGTTCTGCCAATTGCGTCTTTAATGTGTATATCAATCTTTGGACCATAGAATGCGCCATCGCCCTCGTTGATAACAAAACTTTTACCAAGATGAGATAATGCGTTTTTAAGACTTTCTTCAGCATGTTGCCACTCTTCAATGTCGCCGATATGGTTTTCTGGCATCGTTGAGAGTTCCAGGTGATATTCGAGACCAAAAACACCATAGACCTTATCAACCAACTTAATGATATTTCCAATCTCTGCT
>JAFSVR010000046.1 GCA_017444895.1 Clostridia bacterium | reverse complement strand
CTATAGCAACACAACCAACAGCGATTGCCACACCAATAAGAAGTGTTTTCCAGTTATTCTTACATTATAATTATACGAAGAAGTTTGGTATAGGACTAAAAAAAATGGGGAAATTTATAAAAAAAGAGAGAATAAGCGAAATCATTGACAGACATTTGCTCGTCAGTTATACTGACAACTGTTCCTGAAGGAGTGTTTTGCATTCTGCCTCGAATGACTTGAAGCTCTTCATTTTTGGAGAGCTTTGATTTTTTAAATCAAGCCAAATAGCCTTCCGTTTTCGGAGGGTGATACAACTGAACAAATCTTGGGATTACATGAATTGGTATGAACAATAAACAACCTTTATTAAGTATCTGCATTCCAACTTATAATAGATGCCAATATTTAACAAAAACTCTTGACTCAATTATAGAACAACCAGAATTTAACTCTGAAAATGTAGAAATTGTCATTTCTGATAACTGTTCAACTGACAATACCCAAAATGCATGTCTTGAATATACAAAAAAATTCAGCAATATAAAATATCATAGGAACATTGAGAATATTGCTGACAAGAATTTTCCGCTTGTTTTAAGCGAAGGCTCTGGTGTTTTATTAAAGCTTTGCAATGATACTTTACTTTTTAATACTGGTGCCCTAGCATATCTACTGGATATTGTTAAGAACTATCAAATTTCAAAAGATGTAGTTTTTACAAAGAATTCAGGTTTAGAAAATGATACACACACCAGCTCTCTGGATGAGTTTTTGTATGCTGTAAGCTTCAATATAACTTGGATTGGTGGACTTTGTGTTTGGAAGGAAGATTTTAAAGACCTTGCATCTAATGAAGAAGGGTGTGAAAAAAAATTATGGCAAGTTCCTTTTTTATTGAATTATGTCAACCATCGGAAAAATGCGCTTGTGTGCAATAAAACACTATTTACAAGACAATCCGAAGAGAAGAAAAATATTTCGTATGGACTGTACACTGTTTTTTATGAAAACTATTTAGGATTTGTAAGAAACTATCTGAATTCCAAAGAAATTTCACAAGAGTGTTTTTCTTGGCTTGAAAAAGATTTGCTGTTTTCTTTCTTTCCTTACTGGATGATACAATTTAAGTTGAAAAACAAGCATCTTGTTTATTCGAAAAGCGAAAACTTAATCAAAAGTATCTTCACAGCGTATAAAAAGAAACCATATTACAAGGAATTTCGAAGTTTTTATGGAAAACTATACTTCAATGAGGTCGTAAAACCAAAATTGAAGCATTTTATAAAAAAAATATTGTGGTTTGTATAGAATCATCATTCATGTGCTAAACCGGCCTTCCGTTTTCGGAGGGTGATACAACTGATTGGCTTCCTATATGTCGCCGTTTGACGCAAGTACGCCAACCGTAGTGGCACCGGCGGCTGCTCCAAGACCGATTCCAACGCCGAGTCCAATCATTGTCGCCGTGGTGACACCTTTTAACTCCATGGCAACGCTAACACCGTCTGCAGGGCTGTTGAAAGGCTTTCTACAACACCGAATGTAGGATGACCCCAGGAAATAACACCTCCCGCAAGACCTCCGCCAAAACCGAGCGCGGCACCTATAGCAACACAACCAACAGCGATTGCCACACCAATAAGAAGTGTTTTCCAGTTATTCTTACATTATAATTATACGAAGAAGTTTGGTATAGGACTAAAAAAAATGGGGAAATTT
>JAFSVR010000045.1 GCA_017444895.1 Clostridia bacterium | reverse complement strand
TTTGCGGTTATAACATATGAATTTGCTTGCCATACAGCAAACAACTCAATAACTGCAGAATCGGTGTCATTAACGCCATAAGCCGTCGTAAGTGCGCTTACTGCATATTCAATATTCTTAGAATAAGCAACAGCGCCACCAGCGGAGGTCGCCCACCCTTGCAAAGTGTAGCCTGTCTTAGAAATTCCATCGCTGATTCCTTTGGTTGTGTAGTTGTTTGTGTATGAAACAACTTGATCAGCAATGCTTCCGCTTCCACTATTTGCATTATATCGTATTGTGTAGGTATGTTCTTGCCATACAGCATAAAGAATTAAGGTTGCGCCATTATCATCTGCTAATACTGGTCCAATCAACGTGCTAACATCATAAGTTTCGTCACGTTCTAGTTGGACATGTCCTGTGTCGACCCTAGACCACCCAATTAAAGTATGGCCGGTCTTATAGATTCCAGAATCAATGGCACCAACTGTAAATTGCTGTCCATAAACAGCGGCTGCACTTGCAATGCTTCCGCTTCCAGTGTTTGCGTTATATGCAATGGTGTACGTGTTTGGAGCCCATTTAGCATAGATTGAATGTGCCCCTGCCGTTTCAACTTCTGTTAACGCTGTAACAGCATTTTCAAATCCTGGCTCTTTATACCATCCTTCAAGATGATACCCACTTCTTGTTATGGTTGGAAGAGTTCCATAAGTTGCTCCAAAAGTTACAGCCTTGGTTGCACTGCTTCCAGTTCCTGTCCACCCTGCTGTTTCTTCAATTTCTCCACTATTAGCAACTGCGGTTATGGTGTATTGGTTTGGATTCCAAACTGCAAAGAATCTCAACTCAATATTGTTCATGTTCTGAGCATCATATATGCTTGCAATTTCGCTTACATTATATATTCCGCCCAAGTTGAAAACCTTTGCTCCACCAGCAGATGTTGCCCAACCTTGCAAAGTATAACCCGTTCTGGTTATGCCACTAGATATTCCTTTTGCAGTGTATTCATCACTATAAACAACATTATCATTGGCAATTTCACCAGTTCCGCCATTTGCTCTATAAACAATGGTGTAGGCGTTTGCCGTCCACTTTGCATAAAGGTTGTGGTTAGCATAAACATTAACAACTGTTTCTGCAGTAACCACATTGGTTAAGCCTTCTTCCTTAAACCAACCAGCAAATTGATATCCGGTTTTTGTTGGCGTTGGAAGAGTTCCATATGCCTCACCATAAGTTACGCCCTTGTTTGTTGTTGCACTTTCCCCACCATTTAAGATGAATGTTACTGTGCTATCTGCATCAGCCCACTTAGCATATAGAACAACATCTTCAGTTGTTTCAGTTTTTCCTATATATTCTTTTGCTGCGCCATAGCAGTTTTGGTTGTCATAATATCCAAGGAAGATATACCCTGCTTTTGTTGGCGTGTCAAGGTCGGTTTTTGTTCCGTATGTGTGCACCATAGGATACTGCCCTTCATGCACACCTGAAAACGCCTCATCGCCTTGGTCTTTATAGGTTATGCTATAAACATTTGGCGTGTATACAGCAGTGATAACCGTTTCAGCGGTTATGTTCTTGCCATCGCCATCCCACGCTGCTGAATATCCAACTTTCGCAGGAACGCTTGGAATGCGAGGAACGTCGTGTCCCGCCTCAACATAAAAGGTTCCGCCGTCTATAACTTCACCATCGGCAACAAAAGTAACCTTATAATATGTTGCGTTCAAGATTTCGTCTGCTTCGCACGCAGTGAACATAAATGCGCCCGAAAGCATTATGGCAAAAACGCAAATTATTGCCACAAATCTCTTCATAAATTTTCTCCTTATCGCAAAATTTATAGCCAAAAACAACTAAAATTGCCTTTTTAGATGCTTTTACTCTACTTTTTCAGTATATCATACACCATAATTAATGGAAAGTTTTTTGACATTAAATGTCAAAATTTGTAAAATTTTAGCAACAAAAAACCCACCATTTTATTGGTGGGTTAAATTTTACTTTTTCCCAATATTCGCAATCAAATAAATAATTGCGGCAGGCCAGAATAAAAATATTAACAGAATAAACAATCCAACACTAAATTTTGAAGTTCTTTCCGCTTCGTTTGTGTTGCTAGTTTGGGCACTACCATATGCCGGCTGACTTGTTTGCATTGGTATAAAACTTGTGTTTTGTTTTGGCTCAACATATTCTGGGTTTGTTGTTCCACAATATTTACATTTTTTGTCGTGTTCGCCTAAAACATAGCCACAATTTGGGCATTCGTGATTATTCATGCCTATTCTCTGCCTTTGAAGTTGTTGTTCTCATCATAAAGGCTAGACTCATCTTTAACGGCAATTGTTTTTCCTTCTTGCTTTTCTGTGCTAACTTTCATTTTCTTATTCATTGTTAGCATTGCACCAAGGAAGGCAACCAGAAGCGCAAGAACAAAAATCATAACAATTACTGCCCATGTTATTGCTGTTTCGTTTGGAATTTGCAAAAGGAATCTGATTCCAAGAGGAAATAACTGAGCAATAACACCTGCTGAAAGCAGTGGAAGCATTGCCCCGTTTTCGCCTTTGCCAATGAACACATAAACAACAAGACCAACAAACACAAGGGCAAATAAGATTTTTGCAACTAAATAGACTGCAAGTTTGCCTCCTTCGTTTAAGAATGTGTTATCAAAAACAAAGGGAAGAATAGCAACAAGAGCAAGAACCAAAACTGCGCAAAGCGCAAAATACCAATTCTTTTTCATCTTTTTTCTCCTTAATTAAGTTTAGTTCCACACTCTGGGCAGAACTTTTGTTTTGCTGTAACTTCAGCGCCACACTCTGGGCAGAACTTTTTAGCGTTTTCAATTTTCTCTCCGCACTCTGGGCAGAACTTTGCTTTTTTGCCAATCATTGCTCCGCATTTTGGACAGGCAATTTTGCCACTCTGTTCTGCTTGTGGCTGAGCAGGCGGAATGATTGCCCCGCCTTGAACTTGGCTACCCATTTGCATGCCAAGGCCAACACCCATGAATGTTCCGGCTGTTCCATTTGCGTTCTTTGCGCCGGCTTCCAAAACATCATATCCACGAGTTGTGCGATAAGCATTGTCGCCAAGTTGCTCATATTCTGCTTTCTTATGAAGAATATCATTAAGAGCGGTTAAGTCTTCTTCTGGAACATTGATTGATTCAATGCTAAGGTTAACCATATTAAAGCCAAACTTTTCAAGTTCAGGTTTAAGATTGGTTTGCAATTCTGTTTGCAAATCATCAAGGTGTGGATCAATTTCAAAATACGTTATCTTGTTTCCAATGATGTAGCTTGAAAGGATCTTTTTTGCTTTTTGGTTGATGATTCCTCTGAAATAGCTGCATATAACATCAAAAGTTATATAGTTGCTCTTCATAAGAGTTCCAACAAGGGTTTGGAAGAAGAACTGATAGTCTGAAAGTCTGATTCCAAGTTGCCCACGAATTCTCAATCTCAACTGAATCTTATAAACTGGATCCAAAATCTTAATAGGATCGCTTGTTCCCCATAACAAATCAAGTTTCAAGCGCTTATTAACAAAATAAACTTCAAGTGGATACGGATTCTTTCCGCCATACATACCCTTAACAAAAGCCTTAACAAAAGGCAAAAGTTCAGTGTCTAGTTTATATGAACCTTCTTCACAAATTTTTTCAATCTTTCCATTGTGAACTAAGATTGCAACCTGCCCTGGCTTAACAATCAGTTTTGAACTGGTGTTAAACTCATCACATGGATGTTTATACATAAGCCAATCACGGGTTTCACCATCAAAGCTCACCACACTATAAAATGCCATAATTTTCCTCCTGATATCTTATCTTACGTTCATTATATTTGCCTGCAAAAAATATGTCAAACAAAAAAGAGCATAAAGTTATGCCCTTTTCTTTTCACAAAAATCTACAAGTTATTTTTCAAAACCATCATAATTATAGTTTTGATTATATTTTTTAAGAAACTCTGTTGAACAGTTTGCAATGCTTCCAAGAAGCTCCGGATTAACACTTGACAGTTCAGTTTCACACAAAACAGAATTTGTGACACCTTGTTTTTTAGCTATGATTTTCTTTCTCTCATCAATATCAAACAATTTTTCTTTCGAAAAACGGTTATACTTAATGATGTCTTCCAGAGAAACAAGACTGCAACATGGGTGCTTATCTCCTTTTAAGTTTGAATCAACCCATTCACCCCACTTTTGAAGCGTTTTGAAATCCAGCTCATCTTTGCCAAGCATTAACATATAAGTTGAAATACATTTACCCGCAGATAAGTAAACAATTCCCCTTGATTTCATTTTATCTTTCCTTTTCCCCCGAATCTTCAAATTCAGTCCACTCTTCATCATGAATAGGGCCAACAACTTTTGTTCCATCAACATAAACATATCCGCCTCTGCCGTCTTTATAAACTGGGTGGTCAGCCTCGTCAAACATCTGTTTTTCTGAATTTTTAATATAGAACTCTGCCGTTCTTCTTTCGCCAATAGGGCGCTTTTTCTCTGAAGGTTTTTTCTCAACCTTTTCTCTCTTTTTTGGAACAGGTTTTTGTGGAACAATTTCACCAAAAACGTTAAGCTGTCCTGCGGCAATTGTTGCCTCTTCTTTCTTGCTATCTGGTTCTTTTTTAACAGTCGTTGCCCAAGAAACAGCCAATTCTTTTTTATCTTTCTTTGTTGGAACTTTCTTTGGTGTTGAGCGAATCCTTTCAACTGCTTCCTTCTTTTCTTGTGCCTTAGCTTCTGGGCTTATCTTAGCATTGCTTTCAACCGTCCAAAGTTCAGCAATTTGTGGAGCTTTGTTAAGCCCCCACTTTTCTGTTATATAAGCTTCAGCAAACATCCACCCACGCTCATATTCTTCAAGCGTAAGTTTTGGTGTGCTTTGCCCCCTATATTCAAGTTCAAGGCCTGGTTTATATTTCATAACCCGCTCAACCTGAAATTTAGCAAAATCAATTGCAGACGAAACACTTCCCCCTCTTTCCAACATGGTTACGATTTGCCTTAAATAGATATTATACCCATAAAGTGTTTGCAAGTTCATTGCCATATAAAGCGGTGGCCGATTTGAATATTTGTTTGTAACATAAAAGTCAAGGTTATTGATAACCTGTTCTCCCATAAACCCACGATTGATATCCGCACGGTCATTTGAAAAATCTCCGCCACGTTTTGCCAGTTGTTTAGTTAACAACTTGTTCAATGCAACGATTGTGTTCTCAAGCAAAATTTCAGCGCAATCAACATCACTTCTTTTGCTTTGTCTTGAACTATTAGCCTTTGCCATTGTTTTCCTCCAAAATATTAACATAAGCATTATACCAAATAGTGGCACATTTGTCAAGACGGGTGCACAACCCGTTCAACAGCAAAAAATAGAAAAAAACGGGCATGGTGCCCGTTTGATTTTTTATTCTGCTGGATTGATATAAATATAAAGTTCTTTCGTGAATTCTTCGAAATAGTCATCTGCAGATGAATATATAACAATTTTTGCATAAGTTGAATAGCTTACAAACTCTGTTGCGCCATCAAATGTCAATGTGTTCGTGAGCCCGGTTGCGGTTGTGTCTATTGTTGCACCAATGTTATCGGTTTCAATTGTCCATGAATATTCTCTATTGCCTGCAAAATATTCATTGTCGTGTCTTACCTCAACATATTCTTGAAGTTCATTATCCCAATCATAAATAATACTGCTTGAAAGTTCAATATTTATAGTGTTGTGTTCGCCATCATAAACAATTGGATAACTTTCATCTTTTGGCTCGCCTGCGTAAGTTAGGCTTGCCAGTGCATTGCCAATTCTACGCTTAACAATGCTCCAGTTGAATATTCGCCCTTCTTCACCATAATACCCGCTTTCTTCTTCAACAAAGGCATAGTTGATAGAGTCTTTAAGGGCAAATGAAACGGTATAATTTCCAATAGCAGAAGCGCTTAATGTTCCCGTTAATTGCATAAGATCGCTGTCGTAATTGAAAATTTCAAGACTTTGCTCGTTGCCATAATTATATTCACAATTTATGTGATCAACATATTGAACAAGATATGTGTCATGGTCTGGATCATAAACAAGATTATATTCTGTTGTTCTAGGTGCTTGAACCCTGCCCTGAACCATGTTCAGAGGAACATCATTGAAAACATTATCTGTTAATGTATAGTATTCATCATCATATTCGCTTTCAAAAACCAATTTATATGTATAGTAGGTTCCATTGTTGTTATAATTCACACTCGTTGATGTTTGAACAAAAACCGGCTTAACCGTCCATCCGCTTGTGCTTCCGTTTATAACCAAGGCAAGCCTTCTAGAATAAAGTGGGTCTTTGCGTATTATTTCCATTTCGTTGAGCTGGCCAAGAGTTGTGTTGCCTATGATGTAATAATCATTAGGATAATCACCAAATTTTCGATTATAGTCTAAATTTGCAGTAACATTAAGATATTCTTTGATTTGTTCAAAGGTTGTCATTTTTGTTGATATAAGATATTCAACATATTCTTCTTGCGTCATGCCAGAATTATCTATTGCTGAAGGAATTGACATGATTTGTTCATGAATTCTTTCGTTGTTAAGTTCTTCTTGTTCTTGCTCGCTTAAGGTTGCTTGCTCTTCTTCAGTTAAATAGTTGCCATTCAAAATCATCGTGATTGTGTCTTCAATATTATCAACCAAAATATCTGGCAAAGACAAAACCTTTTTGTCAACCCTGAATCGTGTGTTGCCACTTGGCGTTGTGTAGAAATCGTTATAGTTCTGCTTGCTAACTTTTGCATAAGCATAATAGTATTTTGGAGCCATTGCGGTTCCTGGCTTCAAATCAGAATTGTCGGTGTAAAACTCAAATTCGGTTTCTGATTCATTGCCAAGGTTGTCCCGAACCTTATCTCTGTTCCAAGTTAGCATTGAGAAAACACCAGTTTGTTCGCTGCAGTTTTTAAGGAACTCTTGTTTTGCTGCCCTGGTTCTTAAAACATCTGTTTCGTCAGTGTCTGGAATTTTGATATCAATTGCATCAAAATCTTCCTTTTGTGCAGTTGTTAAGAAATACACTTCTTCAATCTCACTAGTTTTAAGGGTTCCCCAGCCGTTAATTGAAAACGAAAGTGCATAGGCTGAGTTAAAATGTTGAATAAAGGTGTTTTGTTCAATTTCAGTGTTGACCATTTCGCCAGCCGAATATTCAATTGCTGAAACAGATTGTGAATCTGATTTTCTTGTTATATGCATAATAGCATTAGTATTTTGGGAATCAATTGGCATAATAGTTAAATTGATATAAGCATAGCTTGTTCCAAATTTAATCCTAATTTGATACCACCCCTCATCAAGTTGAGAATATGGGCTCAAATTAAAAGGTTCCCATGTTTCACTGCTCGTTGAAATTTCAGTTTCAACCTGCGCATATTCGTCAAGTGTGAGTTCGCTATTTGTTCCATCTGAATAGAAGCCAATTAGTTTCAAATCACGCGAAACAAAATCTAGCGTTTGATTGTAGTCATAAGTATATGACAGATTGCTGTCTTGTCTATCGCCATCTTGAATTTCAATTTTCACAAGCGATTTTGGTGCCGGCTCACCTTCATTACACGCCGTAAGCATAATTGCACATGGCATAATCAAACACAACACCAAAACAAACATCAATAGTTTTTTCTTCATTTCGTTTCTCCCAAGATTAACATTTGATTATCGTTTTGTTATTAGTATGCATAGTTTAACACAAATTTTACATCTTGCCAAACACTTTAACACTTTTTCAAAACATCCATAACGTGGCTTGAAGCCCCCAACAACTCGTGTTTTTCACACAAAATAAGTTGATATTGTTTATAACTTTCAAAGTCCTCTTTTGAAAGTTTATTGATAACATCTCGCATATAGTCTGTTGCCCCATCAACCCCAATGATTTTTATGCGTTTCATTTTGCTCTCTTTCATCAAATTATTGATTTCTTCAAGGCGAACATAGCTATATAAATCCTTTTCGCTTGAAACAACTTGAAAGTCTTTTGAAAGTTTACCATTTTTGAGGCTTTCTTGGAGTTTGCCCTCCTTGAAAGCGTAGGCTAAAACCGCATATTCATTCATTAAATACATAATAAACAAAAACCCACCCGGCCTTAAAACTCTTTTGGCCTCGCTTATCGCTTTAAGTTTGTCCTCAAAAGAAAATAGATGATAAAGAGGGCCAAACAAAAGGGCAATATCAAAAGAATTGTCCGCAAATTTTAGATTAAGCGCATTGCCTAAAACCGCTTTAATTTTTTCGTTTTTAGGGGCAATTTGGCTGAGGTTTTTCTTCACTGGTTCAACCGCAACAACGTTGTGGCCCCGCTCTGCATAATATGCGCTATATCTTCCCGTTCCTGCGCCAATATCAATAATGTCCAGGCCTTCCCGGGCCCCAACAATTTCATTTATCTTTGTTGTTGCAACAAAGAATTCAACTTGCCCATGCCGAGATAAAAGACGCTTGTCTTCATTAAACTTGTTATAATATTTTTCTAGGTCGTTCATATTTCCTCTGCATTTATAAAGAGTTGCCAGCCGGCAACTCTTTGCTCAAATATTAATCTAGCGCTGAATATTGAATCATCAGCCCATATATTCTAAGGCCTGACGAGTTAACCCCCAAAGAGGTTATTGGAACATAAACCGAAACGCTATTTGCCGAGCATGCGTGATTGATATATGTTGAATAATTTTCTTCCAATATTGCGCCAGCAAACACAAAATCTATGGTATAGTATTGTGATCTCTTCGTCCCCCTGTGGTTCTTAGCATAGCCAACAAGGCGAGTAAGCTCTGCTTCGCTATCTATAACAAGATCAAAATCGTCAAGACCATAGGTATAACCTTGAGTTTGATAATAGTTATATGCAGTGTTTGCAACAAAAACAGTATGATTGGTTGCGGTGTAGCCCTTGCTCGTCTTAAACTCATCCGTGAACATAAATTGAGCATATTGTGTTGTTTCAACCTCATCAAGCCCAACGTTAATTTTGAGGTTGCCATGGGTGGCATCAACACCATACCACTTCCCATCAAGATAAACCTTATTCCATGCGTGGCCATCTCCACTCACCCTTATCGTTGGGATGTTTTCGATTTGCGCAAGAATTAGCAATGCCTTAGCAAACCCATCACACACGGCTTTTTTATGAATGATTGCGCCTTCTGCAAACCAAGAATCATAAAGATACCACGTTGAATTATATGCGCTGTTGTTTGCCGCCTCATAGTCATAAGTAACATTTTCTATAAGCCACTCATATATCGCCCTCAATTTGTTAATATCACTCATTGAGTCATCACAAATTTCAGCAAGAATTTCTTTCGCTTCATTATAAACCGTTTCAGCCATTGAGCCAGCCTTGCAAATTGGCCTGAGCCCACGCTCTAAGGCATAAACAAGTTGGTTTGATGTATCAACATTTAGGGTGTGGGAAACATTGCCAATATGGAACTCATCAAAATCTGCTGGTCTTGTTGTTGCCTCATCATATTTAAGAACATAAACCTGCTGAGGATAGCTATCTCCAACAGGAACAGCAACGTGGTTTTTGGCTTCGGTTGCCTTGCTTGCGCTTGAAAGATAGAACGTGCTTCCTGAAAGGCTATATGTTCCATTAAGTGCATAGTATGAATCGGCAACCGCCTTTTCAACCTCACCCTGTTTTGAAGATCCACCAGGAATTGTATATTCAATCTTGATTGTGTAATTAGTTGTTATATAATTGAATTCAACATATTCAACCCACGCAACCAACTCTTCATAGCTATAAATTCTCAGCGGACTTCCGTTATAAGTTGCGACAAAATTATCAAACGTTGTTTTATACGGATAGAACCCCTCACCAATGAAATATTCCCACCTGCCATACAAGGTCAGATTGTCAGCAGGGCCAACCGTAAAGGTGTATGGGCTTGTGCAACCAGCGTCAGTATACCAACCATTAATATTATATCCGCCCATGCCATAATTGGCTGAATTGATCACAGGCGCAGCGCAAGCCACTCCAACGTTTGTGATCATAACATCATCACTAAGGCTCATTCCGTCAACAACAAAAGATATTGCACGTTCATCATCATAGAGCGCAGTATATGCCCTATCGCCATAGTCGCCGTTTCTTAAAACAACGGTTAATGTTGTTCCATTAAGCCCTGTTCCAATCCAGCCAAGGAAAGTGCAGTCTGTTTTAGTTGGGTTGTTAAGAGTTATTGTGTTATCATCAAGCAGATCTTCAACGGTGTAGGTTGTTGGGTTTGGCGAAGCAACCGATCCGCCTTTAAGGTTATATGCGATGTTATATGTTATAAGTTCCCAAGAGCTATAAAGCGTTATTGGATTAAGATACATAAGTGCATTGTCTTGAGTACAATCAATCTCGGTTATTTTAGCAAGCGGGTTATTGTTAAGAAGCCAGCCCTTGAAAACATATCCGTTCTTTGAAAGAGGCGCAAGTTCATAAACCCCATCAGTTGCATCAATAATGGTTTTGTTTGGATTTGTTGCTCCACTTGAATCAACATAGCTGACATTATGCTTTGTTGTTTCAAAACGAGGATAAACATTAACATCATGAGTTATCGTTCCAAGATCAATGGTTGTTGACGCTTCAACAACCGTGTCGCTTGTTTCGCTTTCAAACCACCCGAGGAAGTTGTAGCCATATTTCGGGGTAACCGTAACCGAGCCATTTGTTTCATATTCATAAATTTTGCCAGCGCCAACATAATCTCCGCCCCCAGCATAGTTTGAAACAATGTTAACTGTGTATTTTCTTGTTTGTTCTCTAAACTTTGCGGTATAGGTTGCAGGGCCTTTAACCTCAACTAGTTCTGGTTCCCAACCATCAAAAACATATTCAATGGTTTCTGTTGGTTCTTTTTCCGGCGTTCCGTCATATTCTGGAATTGTTCCATAAACAACCTTTTGAACTTTGCTTTCACCTTCAACAATAAAAGTGATTTCATATTGCCTTGAAAAAAGCCGGTCAAAAATGTCAGTGTTCTTATCAACAAGATAATATCCACCACCAATAAGGCCGGCAACCAAAATCAAACTAAATAGACTCTTAAAAAACTTACCCATATTTTTTGTGCTTCAACAAGCACTCCCCTGCTATTTATACGCTAATTATATGATACCATATTAAGATTAAAAACAAAAGTATTATCACGCAAAATTGTTTGGAAACGCAAATAAAAATTCCGGCCCTGCAAACAATATATCTGATGAAAACGATAAAAGCCCTCAAACAACTTGCACCCTTTTCAATGCTGGCATTAGTTCTCAGCATTGTTTTTTCTTGCGTTGGCTCACTCTGCCTTGTATACATAACTTTTGTTTATGCAAAAATCATTTCGGCAATTTCGGTGGCGGGATATGTGGTGGCAAAAAATTATGTTTTTGGGGTTATCATCGGCATCTCAATCTATGCCATATCTAAAACCCTTGCCTTTATAATTTGCAATATTCTTCAAAAACAAACACGAAAAGTTCTTGAGAACAAAATGGCTGAGGTTTTGCTCTCTTCAAGTTATAAACATCATCAACACATTGTTGTTAAAATTCAATCTGGCCTTGAAGACACTTCCTCTCTTTTCTTTCTCTATCCAAACACAATCAGCACCCTCGTTAGCGCAGTTGGAATTTTGGTTGCCCTTTTTGTTTGCGATATTTATTTAGGACTTGGGGCCCTTGTATTTGGCGCTCTTTGCATTTATGTATTCAAGCTTTTAACAAAACTTGAGGTTAGGGCAGAAAACAAAATAAACGCTCTCTGTGGAGAAAAACAGCAGGCACTACTGAGCCTTATGGAAGGCAAAAACTATGCTCAAGATTTTGGACAAGAACAAACACTTATCAACAATTTTGGCCTTGCCGGAGGCAACCTTGTTGGAGCAAGAACAACAAAACGAAGCATTGGTCTTATTAAGTCTGTTTGGGGAAACTTCGTTTGGACTCTTTTTGTTTCCCTAACTCTTTTTTATATGATCAACCGCGTTCGCCTTGATTATATGGAACTAGGGTTGTTTGTTGTCAGCCTGCCATACCTAACCAGCCTGCTCAGTGGAGCGCTTGGTTTTCTTTCAAACTTCTCTTCACTTCAAAATGCAACCGCTTCAACAAAAGACCTTCTCGCCTTTCTCTCATCAAAACCCGATCAACTCATCAGCTTTGAACAGAACTCAACAGACGGCGTTAAAGGCCACCTGATAATTACAGACCTTTATGCCAACGGCGAGCAAAACGCCAACATCAGCGGACTTAGTTTGGTTGCTCAAAAAGGACGCCCCGCAACAATCCACTTTGAAACTAATGAAACCGAGAGCCTTTTTCTTTCCATTTTAAGACGCAAGCAGGCAATCAACAAGGGAACAATAACCATTGACGGCATCAATATCTATGATTTCACCAAACAAGTTTACACCCAAAACCTTTCAATCATTTCAAAAACACCATTTTTTGCCTTTGAAGATGTGTTTTCAAATTTGCAGGTTTTTGCAGGGCGCAACACAATAATAAAAACCCTTAAACAATTTGGCTTGTGGCAAATTCTTGAAAAGCAATATGATGGTCTCAAAACAAAAATTCAAGAACTCTGGTCAAACCAAATGCTACCATATATTCTTGAAATTGTTCAGGCATACCTCAAAAATACAGAAATTGTTGTTCTTTCGCTCCCCACTTTTGTTTTAAGCCCCACCGCCCAAAACCTGCTTCATAAAGCAATTGATATCGTGCAAAAAAACCGCACTCTTGTTTTGCTTTCAACCCCCCAGTCTTGCACACTAAGTTAAAAGTGAAAAATTGTTGAATGATTATTCAATAAATTGCAACACGTTAAAAACTTACATATTTTTGATGAAGAAGGAAGAAAAAAGTGTTCGACACCGAATAAACGTACTCCTTATACGTGCGTTCGGTTCGAGCACGCATTTTTTGCACTATTTCGCCAAATTTGGAAGTTTTTATACGTTGAAGCGGAACAACATCACATCCCCATCGCACACAACATAATCCTTGCCTTCAACACGCATCTTGCCCTTCTCTTTTGCGCCAACATATCCGCCACATTCCATAAGGGTTT